>JAGXIO010000027.1 GCA_024635555.1 Saccharicrinis sp. | reverse complement strand
TGGTTGGAGTTGGACTCCCATAAGTTAGAAATGTATAGATAACATCTGGGTCAGAAAATTTGCTAATACCATCTTTGTAATCATAGGTTGTGTTATTTAGTATGTAATTATTTGGACCGGGTGGTTGATGACCATATACCAAGCCACCAGTGGCAAAATTAGTCCAAGCATGCCAGGACGGTCGCAAAAGCGTATTTCCTTCGATTAAATTATATCCTCCATCACCGTTGTGAAAATTAACATCGACCTCAATTTGGTTGTTAATTACTACATTGTACATGGCACCTTGTTGAATAGTAAAGTGTCGTATGCGCCGCACAGTGCAAGCTGTAATTAAATTATGGAATCCACGTATGTCAATGTATCCATTACCATCTCCACCTTTATTGTATGAATGATCAACTAATGTTCTACGAATTGTATTGTGGCTTGCGCTACCAGTTATATATATTGGATCGGTTCCAGATTTAATAAGATTACAATTATCAACCCAGTTATTATCGCCCCCAATAAAAATTAATCTAACGTATAAGCTGTCTCTGCCATAAGGATCGTTTGTGAAACATTCAGCGCAATATCCTCCATCAAGGCTGTTGCGAACAAAAGGTTCAATATCGGTGGCACCGGCATATTCAATGGTTAAATCCTCAATTCCTGCGTACGACACATCAGCACCAATTCCAAGTGTATTTACTTTTGTTCCTGTTGCATACATTATACTTTTCAACTTAACGCCGTCTTTACTTTGTCCGCGTAAAATCACATTACTTTTTAAATATATAGGTTCGTATATATTATAATCGCCGTTATTTAAATATACAACACCGGCTTCCCCATTGTCAATTGCTTGCTGAATATTGTCGCCCGGGTTAAGTGTGGCTTTTATGTTTGTTATCTCGGGGATTCCTCCATATACACCTGCGGTTACAAATTCTGCTATTGCAGAATAATTCGTATCATCTCCGGTTGGTTGGCATCCGCCACCGTAGATTTGTGCTTGGCCTACTGAAACTGTCATAAATATAAAGACAGAAATGAATGAGATTAATAAATTTTTCATACTTTTTTAATTTAAATTCTTACTAAATGTACTTTTTTAGGCATTTAATCCAACGCTAAAGTAGTTGGATTCAATGAAACGGAGGTGCAAAAAACAAGTAAAAATGTACTGTTATTGTACACAGAAATAGGTTTATGTGAAATTATTTGATCATCCGGACAGTGGAAGTTTGAGACGTGTACAATATTTGATATCAAATGCGATTTTTTATCACATGAGATTGAGCTTTAATATGTATTTTTGACTAATAAACACTAAAAGATGTAATAAACATTTTTTCCTTTTAATTCTAATCTCGATCATTGGCGTTTAGTCTTTTGCCTGGGAATCCCAATTGTGGAACGAATATGTGAATTCAAATAACAAGGGTGTTGAAACCATTTTAGCGGATTATTCCTATGTGGGGTATCATCATTGTGAAAAAGAAATTCCGTTGGTTGATCCGGTCAATTATACCTGTTTTGATGTGACGAGCCATGGGGCTATTCCAAACGATGGGCAATCGGATCGTAAAGCAGTGTAGCTCGCTCTTGCTGCTGCTAAGATGCACGAAGGGAAAGCGGTTCGGTATTTTCCGAAAGGGAAATTTGATTTGAATAAAAGGGCGGATTTAGGACAGGAACCCATAGTGGTTACGAAGAGTAATTTGGTAATTAATACTTAATAAAAAATAACAATGAAACTTAAAGCAATCGTTTTTTCCCTCTTGGGAGTAATTTCTCTACTCCATGCTACTGCAAAAAATCAACCGAAATTCTCGACAGCTGGTTTTCATCAGCTTGAAGGCACAGGTCGCCAGGCTTATTCGATGAACATCGCATGGCGGTTTATTAAATCGGATGTAGCCAATGCCGAAACGCCCGGTTTTGACGACAGCGAATGGGAGGTAGTATCTCTTCCTCATGGCGTGGAATACCTCCCTTTAGAGGCCAGTGGCGGAGTCAATTATCAAGGACCAGCCTGGTACCGTAAACATTTTACTCCCGATGATCAATTAAAAGGGAAAAAACTATTTCTACATTTCGAAGCCATCATGGGTAAATGTAAAGTATGGGTGAACGGGCAATTGGCAAGCGAACATTATGGGGGATACCTGCCTGTGATTGCCGATGTAAGCAATTTGCTGAGGTTTGGTGAAGACAATGTGATTGCAGTGAAAGCGGATAATAGTGATGATCCCTTATTTCCGCCGGGAAAACCGCAGAACATGCTTGATTTTACTTATTTTGGGGGTATTTATCGCGATTGTTGGCTCATAGCCCACAACAATGCTTACATCACCGATGCAAACTATGAGAATGAAATTGCCGGCGGAGGACTTTTTGTTTCCTTTGACAAGGTCAGCGAAAAAAGTGCAATCGTAAATTTAAAATTACACGTTCGAAATGATGAAAAGGAAAATTTCTCAGGATCGGTAAATTTTCAATTAATGGATAAAAACGGAAATGAAGTAATTTCCACAAGCGATAATCTAAAAATTCCAACAGGAAAAGCGAGCTATTCCATTCAACAACTAAACGTAAAACTCCCCATGCTCTGGAGTCCTGATTCGCCTGATTTGTATCATCTTAATATTCGTATTAAAGATAAAAAAGGGAAAATAATAGATGGATATATGCAAAGAATCGGAATTCGAAGCATTGAATTCAAACAAAAAGATGGTTTGTGGATAAATGGAAAACCATACAATGGCAAAATTATGGGTACTAATCGACATCAGGATTTTGCCGTGATTGGGCATGCGCTTCCTAACTCTATGCAATGGCGTGATGCAAAAAAACTACGAGATGCGGGGATGGAGGTGATCCGTACCCATTATGTGATCGACCCCGCTTTTATGGATGCTTGCGATGAACTCGGCTTATTTGCCCTTGTTGAAACTCCGGGATGGCAATTTTGGAACAACACTCCCATATTTGGAGAAAGAGTATACTCCGACATACGAAATATGATACGGCAAAACCGTAATCACGCTTCCCTATTCTTTTGGGAGCCTATTTTGAATGAAACCTATTATCCAAAAGATTTTGCAAAAAATGCCGCTGAAATATGTGAACAGGAATACCCTTACCCATATAGTGAGGCAGCTTGCGACGATGGCGCTGATGGCGCTGAATATTTTTCACTCCTGTTAAGACCAACAAGAAATCTGAGTCCTGACAAGACCTACTTTGTGCGCGAATGGGGAGATAATGTAGATGACTGGAATGCTCAAAATTCCGATAGTCGTACCGCCAGAGGCTGGGGTGAAGTTCCCATGCTTGTGCAAGCCCGGCATTATGCAGAGGGATACGAATATATTTGTTCGTATTCATCACAGGTAGTTGGCGGTTGTTTTTGGCATTCGTTCGATCATCAAAGATCTCATTCCGATCCGTTTTACGGAGGAATGATGGATGCATTCCGTCAGCCCAAAACATCCTATTATATGTTTATGTCACAGCGCGATACAGTGAAACGAGATTTGATTGCCGAGACAGGTCCTATGGTTTATATAGCTCACGAAATGACCCCTTTCTCGCCAAAGGATGTAACGGTTTATTCCAATTGCGACGAAGTGCGCTTAACGGTATTTAAAGACGGGAAACAATACATCGAAAAGAAAGATAGTGAAGATGTTGCAATGCCATCTCCAATTATTGTATTTAAAGATGTGTTTGATTTTATGGCCTGTAAACGATTGGCAAGGGCAAAAAAACAAGATGATTGCTATTTATTGGCAGAAGGGCTCATTAAGGGTAAGGTGGTAGCATCTTACAAACAACATCCTGCCGAACGGCCCGATCATATCAGGCTGCGATTGGATAACAATGGTCTGGATTTAATAGCAAATGGTTCTGACCTTGTTACAGTCATAGCCGAAGTTGTAGATAAAAGAGGCACCGTCAAACGATTGAACAATAGCAGCATCAAATTCAATATTGAGGGCGAAGGTCGATTAATAGGCGATGAAACCATTGAAGCGAATCCACGAAGTATCAGCTGGGGATCTGCTCCTATTCTGGTACAATCAACAACTAAAGCCGGAGAAATTCGGATTACCGCTTCTATTCTACATGAAGGTATCCAAAGGCCTGTTGGTGGTGAACTAATAATTACTAGCATAGAAGACACTACACCAGCTATCTTCAGCCATAAAGAAGCGGACCTTATAGGCAAACAAACGGTTCAGACTGTTCATACTGCTACCCCAAAATCAGATCTGGAGCTTGAAAATGAAAAACTTCGTAGAGAGCTTAACGAACTTAAGATTAAGGAGGTTGAAAAACAGCAGACCAAGTTTGGCGAGGGGATAAATTGAGTATTTTGCAAAATCAACCGATCTAGCTGCGGTGGAGAGCTCTGCGAAGCTGTACACAATTAAATCAAAATGAGCTGCATAGGATCAATCGACCTTAAAAATAAAATTATATACAGATGAAATCTAAAATAAAAATTACCATCTCTATAGTGCTGCTTTTTTGTATTTTTAACGCAAGAGCTGAAGATTTAAAACTTTGGTATAAACAACCTGCTGCCAGTTGGAATGAAGCCTTACCTGTTGGAAATGGCCGCTTGGGTGCAATGGTCTTTGGAGGAGTGGAAAACGAAAGATTACAACTGAATGAAGAAACCGTATGGTCCAAAGGTGGTATGCCTCAGAATAAAAAAGAAGGCTATAAAGTTTTGCCCGAAATAAGAGAATTACTCTTCAACGGTAATTATGTTGAAGCTGAGGAGATGTGCAAAAAGTACTTGTTATCAGAACGAATGCCTTCGGGTACAAATACATATCAAACGCTTGGCGACTTAAATATTTCATTTAGCGGAATCAAAGGATACAGTAATTATCAACGCGAATTAAATCTGGATAGTGCTTTTACCAAAACAACTTTTATAACAGGCAAGATACAACATACACGTACAGTTTTTTCGTCACATCCTGATCAGGTGTTGGTTATGTTGGCAGAAGCAGATCAGCCCGGGCAGATTAGTTGTGTAATTGAGCTTACCCGGCCTGGAGATTTTGAAACGATAAATGTTCAAAACGGATGGATACGAATGACTGGCCAGGCCAATAACAACGGGGTTAAATTTGAAACAATAGTCAAAGTAAAGCTGGATGGAGGTCAAATGAGCGTAGAAGGTCAGAAGCTGGTTATTAAAGATGCTGATAAACTGGAACTCCGTTTGGTGGCAGGCTCGGATTACAGGGGAGATTCTCCTGGCAATTTATGCTCAGCTTATCTTCAGGCTTTAGAGGATAGGACATATCATCAGGTATTTGATGACCATATCAAAGATTTCCAGCAATATTTCAACAGGGTAACTTTGAATATTCCGGCTTCGGCAGCAAGTACTTTTGCTACAGACGAACGAATAGATGCGCAAAAAAGGGGGGCTTATGATCCTTCCCTGACTTCCTTATATTTTCAGTATGGGCGATACCTTTTAATAAGCTCATCCCGACCCGGATGCATGCCAGCTAATCTTCAGGGGATATGGGCAGATGGTTTAACTCCACCATGGAACTCAGATTATCATGTGAATATAAATATTCAAATGAATTATTGGCCGGCAGAAATCACCAATCTTTCTGAGTGTCATATTCCCTTTTTGGAATTCATTGGAAAGCTCAGGGATAATGGGGAAAAAACTGCCAATGAACTATATAACTCAGATGGTTTTGTTGCGCATCATACAACTGATGCATGGCTTTTTACTGCTCCAACTGGAGAACCCCAATACGGGATGTGGCCCATGGGTGCTGCCTGGGCAGCAACGCATATATGGGAACACTACTTATTTTCCGGCGACAAGCAATTTCTTGCCGATTATGGTTATTCTGTAATGAAGGATGCTGCCTTGTTTTTATCCGGATTCATGGTAAAACATCCGGAAACGGGAAAATGGGTAACGGGACCTTCCATGTCACCCGAAAATGTTTTTCTAACACCTGACAATCAAAGGGCATCGGTATGTATGGGGCCAGCCATGGATTTACAGATTGTATGGCATCTGTTTAATTCCTGTATTGATGCTTCAAATGAATTGAATATTGATAAAAAATTCCGGGAAAGTCTGCAAAGTAAGCTGACAAATCTTACCCCTGTAAAAATTGCTGAGGATGGACGCATTTTAGAATGGTCTGATGAAAGAGTTACCGAAGCGCTACCCGGCCATCGACACATTTCTCACCTTTATGGTCTTTATCCATCTTATCAATACAATTGGAACGATACCCCTGATTACATGAAGGCATCCGAAAAGGTGCTGGAAGACAGATTAGAACACGGAGGAGGGCATACCGGTTGGAGTCGCGCCTGGATCATTAATTTTTATGCACGTCTTCATGATAAAGAAAAGGCTTGGAAAAACCTGACTGCATTGTGGGCAAAATCGACCCTTCCTAATATGATTGATAACCACCCTCCATTTCAAATTGACGGAAACTTTGGCGGTACTGCCGGAATTGCAGAGATGCTCCTGCAATCGCATTCGGGTGAAGTGACCTTGTTGCCCTGTTTACCTGATGAACTGCCTGATGGGGAAGTCAGCGGTTTAATGGCTCGCGGTGGACATGAAGTCAGCATTCAATGGAGAAATTCTGAACTTTATCAGGCAACAATAAAATCAAAACTTGGTAAACCGATCAAATTGCGTTATAAGAATAAAGTGGTTGAATTTCAGCCCGAAGTGGGCGAGGAGATTATTTTGAACTCTAATCTGTCTAAGTTGAATTAGCGTGTATTGAAATATAAAAACAATTAAAACTTAGGAGTCTATAATACAAGCTTGGCATCGAATGCTTTTTGAATGTCGTTTTGGCAAAGAGTGTTAGTCCAAATCTTTTTGGATTGCACCCACCATTTCAAATAGATGGCAACTTTGGAACTACCGCAGGTATTGTAGAGATGTTGCTTCAAAGTCAGTCAGGAGAAATTTTACTGCTTCCGGCCTTACCAAAAGACTGGAACGATGGCGAAGTAAAAGGATTATGCGCAAGGGGAGGGTTTGTTATTGATATGAAATGGGAAAATGGAAAACTAATTAAAGCCTCCTTATTTTCTAAATCTGGAAATAAGGCTAAAGTAAGATATGGAGACAATGTGCTTGAATTAGAAACTAAAAAAGGCGAAATTTACCCAATTGAGATTTGACTTTTAATTAAAATATGCTCATGATGAAAAATATGTTCTTATTGTTCTTCTTATCAACCTGTGTATTTGTGGCACAGGGACAGACCGAAGAACCACATGGTAATGTGGTGATAACATCCGAAAAGGGAAAAACCCAGATACACACAAATGAGCATGGGGAATTGCTTGTAAATGTATCCACCAAGGATCTCATTAAATTTAAAGCCAATGGATGGGTTCATTATAGTGACTTTGGTGCCAAAGGCGACGGTAAAACTGATGATATAGGCGCCATAGTTGCTACCCATGCATTTGCCAATCAGCAAGGACTGGTGGTGAAAGCCGACGAGGGCGCCACCTACTATATTGGAGGAAAGGAGCGCACAGCGCTTATCCAAACCGACACCGATTTTGGTACAGCGGCCTTCATCATTGACGATACCGACGTGCAAAATCGTAATGCATCTATTTTCGTGGTCGGCTCAAAACTGCGATCCTTCGCCCTGGAGGGAATCACTTCATTAAAGCGGAATCAGGAAAAAATAGATGTTTCTTTGCCGCAAACCTGTTTAATTACCGTCACCAATTCCAAGGTAAAGCGCTATATTCGCTATGGGTCGAACCAAAACAAGGGATCTTCACAAACGGATATCTTTGCGGTAGATAAAAACGGGATTGTAGATAGGAACACTCCAATCATTTGGGACTTCGACCAGATCACCGATATCACCGCTCTTCCCATTGATGAGGATACGCTGAAAATATCCGGAGGACGTTTTACCACAATTGCCAATAAAGCTGAATCGAAGTACACCTATTATAACCGAAACATCACGATAAGGCGTTCCAATGTGCTTGTTGACGGGCTGGAACATCGCATCATTGGAGAAGGAGACCATGGTGCGCCCTATAGCGGATTCATCAATGTCCATGACTGCTGTTACGTGACTGTACAGAACACCATCCTGACAGGACACCTTACATATAGTACTATTGGAGCGGCAGGAAAGCCCGTTTCCATGGGCTCTTACGACCTATCGGTCAACCGTGCCCTCAATGTGTCGTTCGTAAATTGTACACAGACAAATGACATTGATGACCCTACATACTGGGGAATCCTGGGTTCCAACTACAGCAAAAATCTGCTCTATGACAAATGTACCCTTTCCCGGTTCGATGCGCATATGGGGGTTGCCAATGCCACCATTCGCAACTCAACTCTGGGGCATATGGGGATTAATGCCATCGGTAGTGGAACCTTTACCGTTGAAAATTCCACCATCCGAGGAAGGAGCTTCATCAACCTTCGATCAGACTATGGTAGTACCTGGCAGGGAGAACTCATTATCCGCAATTGCACTTTCGTGCCTTCAGGCGGCAAACAAACCAGCGCTGCACTGATAAACGGATCCTATTCAGGGCAGCATGATTTTGGTTACACCTGTTATATGCCTGAAAAAATCACCATTGAAAATCTTTATATCGACGACTCTAATCATCCTGAGGATTATAAGGGGCCTGCCATTTTTACCAATTTTAATCCAAAAATGACCGACGATTCCTATGTGGAGGAGTTTCCATATGTAAGAACCAAGGAAATCATTCTCAGGAAGGTGACCACGGCCAGTGGCAAGGATTTACGACTCAGCGACAATCTGTTCATGTTCAAAGATATAAAGGTAGACACCGATTAACGTGCGATGCATGAAAGCAGCTTTTAAGATATGCAGGAAGTGAACAACTAAAATAGAAACGAAATAACGAAAAACAACTCAGTTATTCGGCTTTTTCTTCCTCGTCTTCCTCGTCTTCTTTCACTTCCTCCAATATGTATTTTGATGGTATTACTCCAAAGTGGTTTCTGAAACATTGGCTAAAGTATCGTGGTGAACTAAAACCCACATCAAAGGCTATTTCTGAAATATTTTTCGTCGAATCCGACAACAGCATTTCAGCAGCTTTCTTTAATCGAATAGTTTGAATGAAATCATTAGGAGTTTGTCCGGTTACACCCTTTATTTTTCGGTAAAACAAGGTGCGGCTTTGACCCATCCCCTCGGTAAACTCGGTAACCGAAAAATCAGGATCTGTAATATTATCTTCAATAATTTTAATTGCTTTGTCAAGGAACTCCTGATCCATTTTGTTTTTCGTGATGTTTTTTACACTCACATTAAGGTTCTGACTGTATTTTTGCTGAAGTAAAAGTAAATTGTTGAATATGTTTTCAACTCTTGCTGCCAGATAATCGGTGTTGAACGGTTTGGTGATGTAATCATCTGCACCGGTTTCAATTCCCTCAATTTTATGTTCCATGGCTGTGCGGGCAGTAAGCAAAATGACAGGGATATGACTAGTTAAGAAATTTCGTTTCAGTTTCTTGCACATTTCAGTACCAGATAAAATTGGCATCATGATATCCGAAATAATCAAGTCAGGCTGTTTATCCAGAGCAATTTTAAATCCTTCTTCACCATCCTTAGCCTCCAAAATGAAATAGGATTCTTCAAATATTTCTTTGATAAGGTTGATAATATTTGGATTATCATCCACCACCAAAATGGTGTGTGCAGAATCTGGTGGTTCAACGGCTTCGGTCGTGTTTTCTGTTTCAAGGTTGATGTCTATTATTTTCTCAGAAGCTACATATTCTTTTGCTTCCGGTTTGGCGCTGATTTGTTTAGGGTCAAAGTGCTTGTTCCCCTTTAGAAGAGAGATAATAAATGTAGTCCCCCTATTTAATTCGCTTTCAATTTGAATTGTACCACCATGAACTTCAATAATGCTTTTTGATAATGCTAAACCTATTCCACTTCCTGTAACATGGTTTTCAGCGCTGTTTTCTGTTTGATAGAAGCGTTCAAAAACCTGATTTAATTCATCCTTGGGAATTCCTTTTCCATTGTCTTTAATGTAGATTTCCAAATGTTGAGGATAGTTTACAATTTCAATTTCAATTGCACCTGTTTTATCTTCAATAAATTTGAATGCATTGGATAATAAATTGTAAAATACTTTATCCAGTTGTTGCGGATCACACCAGATGTCAATTTTACTTTCTGCTTTTGAGTAAGTGTATTTGATTCTTCTTGTAAGTGCAACTTCAGAAAAGGCGTGGTAAATAACATCCAGATAATCGCTAAAATTGATCTCCTTAACCTTTAATTTAAAGTATCCCTGATCAATTTTTCTGAAATCCAGTAATTCAGATGTAAGGTTCTTCATCCGAGTAGCATTTCGATAGGCGAGGTCAACCCGTTTTTTTACCTTAACGGGTAATTGGCCTGATTTCTTCAATAATTCCAGTGATCCGATTATTAAGGTTAATGGAGTTTGAAACTCATGAGAAATATTGGTGAAGAATCGTAGTTTATTCTGATTTAATTCATTCTGGTTTTGCTTTTCTTTTTGTTCCTGTGAAAGATTATAGGCCAATTTTTTTTTCGATAAATAGAAATAGTTGAGAAGGAGGACTATAGAGAGGAATAAAATAATGTAAATTACATACGCATACCATGCCTGGTAAAAGGGAGGTGCAAATTCTAAATCAATCGATTTGAATCCCAATATGTCGTTGTATATAGCATCAGTAACCCTAACTTTAAATTTATATTTTCCCGGAGACACATTGGTGTATGATGCATAAGTTTTTCCATTGGCATTGATCCAGTCTTCATCGAATCCTTCTAGCATGTATTCATATTTGTGCCTAAACTCAGGATCATAGTTACACGATGCAAAATCCAACCTGAAAACATTTTGTTTTGGGCCAAAGCTAATGTGATCAGTTACTGAAATATCATTGGTTAGATTGTTGTTATCGTCGTATGGTTCCACTTCCTGATTATGAACAGAAAGCGCGGAAAAGACTATTTCAGCTGGCTGTTGTCGCTTAATCAAATTTGCTTCATTGAATGAAACCATGCCATCAATGCCCCCAACATATACTTCTCCTTTTGTAGTCAAAAGAAGCGAATTCATATTTAATTCACTTAAGGGAAATCCGCTGGAGTAGTCATAATTAAAGAATTTCTTATTTTCAACATCGAAGCGCGAAAGACCATTACGTGTTGATATCCACAAATTTCCATACCTTGATTCAACAACGCCAAAAATGAAATTGCTGGGTAAATTATCTTTGCGTTGGGTATAGGTTTGGAAATTATCGTTTTCTTCATTGTAAAGACTTAATCCACCGCCAAAGGTTGCAATCCATATTCTGAACTGATGATCTTCATAGATACCAAATACACTATTACTTCCAATAGTTGTGCTGTCAAACTCATGGGAAGTATAATGTATTAACGTATCCTGATCGGAGATGTATTTAAATAGACCGTTTCCTCCTGTTGCAATCCAAAGGTTCTCTTTGCTATCTAATTCAATGCCATAAAGGCCTTTTCCAACATTGTTTCCTTTTTCATTATTAAGGTAGGGAGTGAATTTTTTAGTTTCAAGGTTGAACAGAAATAATCCACTATTTGAAGAGATTAAATATTCCCCTTTGTAAGGAATTATATCCCCAATTATTATTGGTGCTTTATTGCTTTCTGAAAGATAATTTTTGATTTTACCACTCGGGATATCTAAAACATTCAATCCACCCATATGGGTTCCTATCAGTAAAGTATTTTTGTCGTGTAAATACAAGGCTTTAACATTGTTCTGGTTTAAAGCATTCTTTTCTCCATTGGCCTGATAATAGGTGAAGTCCCCTGTTGCTTTATTGTAGTAGTTTAAACCTCCACCTTCTGTGGCAATCCAAATGTTGTTTAATTCATCTTCTAAAAATGGGCCTATTACATGGTAGCTGGGGTGTTTGTATGGTTGATCATTGTTGTAATAGGTAAAAAGTTGATTTTCAATTTTGGTGTAGTTAACACCGCCAAAATAGGTGCCTATCCACATACCACCATTGCGGTCTGTTAAAAAAGAATACACGGAATTGTGGCTTAAACTGGCTGGATCTGATTCGGAATTATTTAAAGTAGAAAATGTTTTTGTTTTTGGATTGTAAATGGAAATGCCCCGATAGGTTCCAATCCAGATGTCACCTTGTTGATCTTGTATTATATCACGGATTGTATTGTTGACAATAGAATTGGAGGTATTACCTGAGGTGAAATGCTCACTTATTTCAAAATTACTGTTCAAAAGGTATAAGCCATCTGAATCGGTCCCAATCCAAATGTTATACCGATTGTCTCTTTTGATAACGGTAATATCCCTGATCTCGTTTTTTTCGAAGTAAGAACTAACTTCTTTGGTTTTGTTATTGAATATCAGTAAGCCATTTTTTTTTGTGCCTACCCACAATTCCTTATTTTCGTTGTTGTATAAGGCATTACAGTCGATGCCTTTTTGATACAGGTTTTTAATAGGTTCAAAGTTGTTTTTATGGGCATTAAACTGTAGTACTCCTTCTATGGTACTCACAACAATCTTGTTGTCGAATACACAAATATCACTGGTAAAAGGCAATGGATAGCGTTTGCACCGCATATTATTCAGGTCCATACAACTAACCCCCGTATTGGAAAGTAACCATAGCTCGTTTTCAATTTGAGTAATTCCAATAATCTCACTGGAAATGAGTGTGGTTGTATCACCCTTTACTGAACGATATACCTTAATTTTATTCCCATCGTAACAATTTAGCCCATCACGTGTACCAATCCATATTCTATTCAAATGATCCTGGTGAATATCGCGTACACTAACCTGACTTAAGCCTTCATTTATACCTAATTTACTGAACACATAGTCGGTACAGAGTCCAGTTTGAACTAAAGGGATTAAAAGGCATATTACAATTAATCTTCTCATTCTTTTTTTATCTAAACAAGCTTGAAACTAAAACATACAAATTTATACAATATTAGTCTAAATGTACATTTTATACATGCGTGTATTGTTCTTTTAAGTGTTGAAATTATACACAAAAATAAAATTTTATCTGTGTAAAAATCAGATATTCAGCCGTATATAATTTTTGTATGATATTGGTGTTCTTTGGGCTGATTTTGACACTCTTTTTTTTTAAAATGAAGTACATTAGCTATCAAGAACGAAATTTAATCAAGATCAATTATTTTTTTATTATGAGAATTGTAAAAATAAGCGGGTTATTTGCTGTAATTATAAGTTCATTTATGGCTTGTATTAATGACTCAACAACGCATAAAGCAGTATTAAATTCTGCAGAAGCATGTCGGGTTCAAATTGAGGATGTGGCTTTGCAATTGGATGGATTATCGCAATATGCATTGAGTGAAAATCGCATACCTCGTACCTTGACAGCTGAAGGTGAAATGCATTGGACCAGCCAAAGATTCGATTGGACAGAAGGATTTTTCCCGGGTAGCATGTGGCTATTGTACAACTCTACTCAGGATCCTAAATGGAAGGATGGAGCTGAAAAATTGCAGGGAAATTATGCCGATCACCGGTTTCTAACTTCGTCACATGACTTAGGATTTGTTTTCAATTGTTCGTATGGGAATAGCTTTAAGTATACAAATGAAAAAGAGCATGGTCAATTTTTAATTGATGCAGCCAATAGTTTAATTACAAGATATAATCCAGCAGTGGGATGTATTAAATCCTGGGATGTGAAATACGGATGGCAGTCTAAAAGAGACTGGCAATACCCCGTAATCATCGATAATATGATGAATCTTGAATTGCTATTTGAGGTAGCAGCTATGACAGGTGATACAAAATATTCTGAAATAGCAATTACCCATGCGAATATCACACTGGCCAATCATTTTAGACCAGACTGGAGTAGTTATCATGTGGTAGATTACGATAGTATAAGTGGTACAGTCAGGGCAAAAGAAACAGCACAGGGATACGCCCATGAATCGGCCTGGGCAAGAGGCCAGGCTTGGGGGCTATACGGATATACAGTATGCTACCGCTATACCAAAGATCCAAAATATTTAGCTGTTGCTGAAAAAATCGTTGATTTTATCATGAATAATGAAAATCTTCCTGAAGATAAAGTTCCTTTTTGGGACTTCAATGCTCCAAAAATTCCAAACGAACCAAGAGATGCTTCTGCTGCTGCAATAATAGCATCGGCAATGTTGGAATTGGATAACTATTCGGATAAAGATTATTTGAAACCGGCATGTGAAATTATCGAAAGCTTATCAGGTTATCCCTACAGAGCAAAACTGAATGAGAATAAGAATTTTGTCTTAAAGCATAGTGTGGGTAGTATTCCTCACAATGCCGAAATTGATGTGCCATTAAATTATGCCGATTACTACTATATTGAAGCACTAACACGATTGGAAACAATTATGGAAAAAAAGACGTTGGTTTTGAACTAGGCTCAGTGACCACATAGGTGCTAAAACGGCCAACAATTTTGCATCTATCAGTATACTCAAATAAAAAAGACTGAGAGCCGGTTGGGATAATAAATTTTTATTTGATATTATAAAAATTTTAAAAATTTGATTTTCAGAACATGATAAAACTTAACTTAAAATTAGAATAAATAACGCAATATATTTAAAATTAAATATTTATGAAGATATTAAGCCCAAATAATTCAAGAATTATTTCTACCTCCGGTAGCGACTAAGTTTCACTAATAATTTTTTTCAAAAATTAAAGTTCAGCTATGTCGGGGTTAACCTGAACTTTATTCATATTTCCGAAAATTTATGAATAGTTCAGGTAAGCTTAATTTTCACGCTTTTATTAGTTTCGAATCTTTACGGTCAAAAATTACCATTTGACAAAGAACTTATTCCTCAGCCAATTTTTGAAGAGAATCCAGAGCTTGTGGATTTATATTGGAAGACTTGGGAAATAGCTT
>JAGXIO010000195.1 GCA_024635555.1 Saccharicrinis sp. | reverse complement strand
GTGTTAAAATTAAAGATGATAGAAATTAACAAACACAACAATAGATTGGAAAGTTCGGTTCACTAAAAAACCAAACGTACGATGTTATCAACATTGACAAAATATTGAATTATGTGAAATCGATTTATAAATGTTCAAAATTGAATAAACGATGATTAATTTATCTAAAAGAGAACAATCTTTTTACATTAATACTACGAAAATGGATATGTTTCTTATCCTAAAACAATTCTCACAACTTTTAAAGAGTGATGTACAAGATTGGGTTGATAAAGCAAAAAAGGAACTGGATACTATAAAAAAAATAACAGAATTGAATAAATAACAAAGGTTAATTAACTGTATATCTGCCTACTGCGGTTTTTTTGTCCCTTTCCCCCTTGAAGGCCTCACAATGGGCAATTTTAAAAATTGAGACTGTTTTCAAAATTAATTATTGGTCTTTTTCGGAAGACAAAGAAGATCCATTGCCCATTACAGTATCTCTATCCTGTCGCAAGGCCCCTCTGAGGTTCCCTTGGGAAAGTGTTTCGCTACTCCCGACCAAAAAAACTATTTATAACCTCAAATATTCCTTTTCTATTCTTTGAAGTCAGGATTCATATCTGGGGTGCGAAGTCCAGCAACTTCGTTTGCCATGAGTATGAACACATTCCAACACAAGCCCCTAGTTGAGAGCCACCAAGAATCGGTTGTTTCCCATTTAGTTGGAATAAATTCTTTGCTGTACGGCCATTCTGGATTGAGGTAAATTTCTGCCCATACTCTATTTTCCATTAGTGCTTTTGCCTTTCCCCATCCGTGTCTTTGTCCGACTACATAGCCACAATATTCCGGTCTCATCCAGCTACCACCGTTATAATAAAATCCGTCTCTCGCTCTATCTTTATAGTTAGCTTCACCAAACTCCCTAAAAGGTTGGTAATCGGCGGTCATATATGTATACCCTTTTTTACTGTTATCCAATCGAACGCAAATTGGTGCAGTTGTACCATATTCTGGATGCGGTGAATTAGGCACTTTATTTAGTATTGGCATTTGCTCTAAATGATTTATTACCATTTCGTCGGTTAACATAGGTTTATCAAATAACCATAAAGAGAAAAATTCGGGTTCCAAATCTGTCATGGTAATGATATCCGGGAAATCCGTATCGAATAATAAATGCTTTCTTTCCACATCATAAAAATTAAGATATGCTGTTTCTGCCTTTTCTATATATGAATCCGATATGTCATATCCTAATTCCTTAATGGTTTTTAGTGCAATAGCAAACATGCCTTGATTTACTGCTAGTTTATCAGTTTTAGGTTCGTATTTGTTAATGTCAACTTGACTTAATGTGAAATGTGACTCACAGATGCCATCTCTATCTTCATCAAATTCATTTAAAACATAATCAACTGCTTTATCTATCTTTTCTTTAGGTAACGTAACGCAAAAACGCCTTTTGTTTAGTATTGCCCAAATCAAAAAGTGAATAGTGGCCTCATTGTCTTTGGCTTCTATGGTTCCCATATAGGGCGTTATAATAGTTGCTACTGCTCCTTTGGTATTTTGGGTTTTAGCCCATTGATCCCAAATTTTCAAATTTAAATCTTCGTTATAACTTGACACAATTGCGAAAAAGGAATCCCTATTATACATATCGGGTGCATAGTTCATATTAGGAACATTTAAAGGGGTAAAATCATTGACAGAAGTTATCCATGTCAGCATATTAAGGTTTGAATACAGCATTTTTTCAATCAAAGCACCTTCAAATCCTTTCCCTTCTGCAAGGCGTGATTGTGAAGAAATCACAAAATCATGGTGGTTGGTCCAAGGCTCAACAAATACGTAGCTTGTTTTTGTAACCTTCTCTCCCATTTCCATTTTGTTATAGGGTTGCTTTAGAGGTTTATGTTCTACTATTTGCAAATCTTTAATTTGGATGGCAGCTTCCGTTCCCGTCTGAGTGCCAATAAACATGGATACACTATCATTTTCTATATAAGGAATTAAGATACTTCCTTTAAAAAGTGTCCATTCATTTTCTTCTATGGGAAATTGGTCAATGTATTTAATGCCATGTTCTAATTCAACTGTTTTTTTGCCATCTTTAATTCTGAACAGTTTTAGGGCTATCGGAGCATTTCCTTTCGATAGGAAAGAAACCGTATAAACTTTTTGATCTTTAAATGGCACTATCGTTTCAATTCCTGAACGTTCCGAAGGTTTGCAATCTAGTGTAATCAAGCCCGCTTGATTGTCAACTTGAACGTTTCCAACTTTTTGAAAGGAATTGTTTAGCTTTAATGTCGCTAAATCTCCGGCATCTAAATTGTACTTTTCCCCAAATTTCTGTCGGATGTAATGATGTCCTTTTCTTCTATCTTCCAATGTGGCAACGGAAAGCAATTCGGGATCGGGTAATATTCTCATTCCCACAAAACCACCTCCATGGCCGTTAAACCGCCGACGTGTAGCTCGTGTATAATGATTTTCATAACCGGCATCCATTAAGATGCCAACTAACTGTTTATCTGTGGTTACAAACCCGGCAGAGGGAAATATTTCGTGGGCAAAGCCACCCGGAAATTCGTCGAATTCAAAAGTTATATATTTGGAAGGTTTTTCTGCCGGCTGAAAATCTTGTTCCATGGTAAAGTACAACGATGGCATGCCCGACTGAAATAAGTCGATACTCTTTTTTACCACATTTGAATTAATAACTTCGTAGCTTACCGAAACCGATAGGTTCAAATCGAAATCCGATAGATAAATATCTTTTGATAGTTTTACAAAAGTCTCGTTACCTGTCCATTCCGAACCTTTCCAATCATTAATTTTAGTTATTTCACTTAAATCCAAATTGGCTACTTTAAGTTTAAATTCCTCCGTGTTATGAATCAGTAATTTTGACCCATTATAAATATCTACAATAAACCCTTCTTCCATATTTCCAACCACTTTGAGGTTGATATTTTGGCTCCATCCAATTGTTCCAATAAAACAAAACAGTTGAACCAAAAGTATGATTCTATTTTTTTTATGTAATCCCGTCATTTTTAGATGTTTTAGTCCGTAGTAACATATCTATAATCAATCACGACCTCATTAGCATACAATTTGCCGTTTTTTTCGGATATATCTGCATCTTGAGGCACCCGCACCAATAGGCATGCTTGTTCTTTGGCTATATTAAAAGTAAAATCATCGCTTACATTTTCGGCAATAAATACCCTTTGAACGGCATCATATATTTTTAAGGGAGTTTTACCTAAAGCAATAGTTACCGCTTTTGTTTCGGGATTGGGATTGTAATATAAAAAAGAGGGGAATGCCTCTTCGCGATAAAAATCTGTTGCCAATAAATCCAACTGGAGTATGTTCTGGATATTTGTACGTGAAATTATAGAACCTGCAATACCAACGTGTCCGCTACCATACACACTAAATTGCGAAACGGGAGGGTTATCTTTATTCCAATGCGGCCCGTCTCCAATTGCCACGGGTGCTTCGATGTGTTCATACTGGGGAAAGTGAGCCTTTTTAATTAAGCCCTCATAGGCAATTACACCTTTGGTATGCTCCTTTTCTTCGGGTATTGTTTGGTGGCTGTCCTGTATTTCGTAAGGGTAAAAAAACCTTGAAGCATTGGCCGCGTTTAGCATCCATTTTCCAATGGCGCTTGCATACCTAGGATCGTACCTTACCATGGGCACCAATGGCCACATGGTATCATAGGTGTTCATCAAAAAAGCAAATCCGCCTTTATCTACAGTGCTCCCAACTAAACCCGACACATCATAACCATTCCAATTGTCCACCAATACGCCCCAGCCCTCCCTGCAAATAGAAGTGCCATCAAATGTCCATTTTAAAATGTTGTTAAAATCGTAATCGGTACCCTGCTCAGCATTTAATCTGGCAGCGATATAAGCTCCAAAAGGCATTAATATCTCATAAAAATAATTGTCCTTTTCGCTTAAAAGAGCTTCTAAAGAAGATTTAGCGCCTTTTAAATATTTTGGATCCTTAAATTTTTGATGCGCAGCATATAACACGAAGGCATGACCGGCAGCGGCATCTTGTTGTGTGCAGATCCAATTTGTTTTGGGTTCCATGTTTTTATAATCAAAAAAGGAGTAGGCATAGTTCCCATTGAGCACAGAATCTGCTTTATAAAATTGATCAGCAATCGATTTTTGGATGCTGTTAAAACCTTGTTGGTTTGGATACAAATCAGCAAGCGCATAAAACAAAACATTTGGATATATGTCATACCACCAATCTCTGGCATAGCCTCCACCGAGCTGGGCAACATCAGGAGCGGTATTGTTCATTATTATATTCCATTTGGTTTCGCTATTAAAATAGTTTTTTAACATGCCTACGAAATTCAATCCGTATTGATCGGTTTTATCTATGCCCACCAAACTGCCTCCCAATGCAGAACCGATAGTTGCTAAAGATTCGTGAAAAATGCCGTCGTAGTTGTTTTTTCCTTGCCTAACATCGCCCATGGCAGTATATATTCCGTAAGTTTCTTGATCGAAATTTTTACGGGAATTATCTTTCCAAATCAATGGCCAGTATTTACCTGTTTGGTTAAAGTCATACACCATCGAGTCGTATTCCTTAGCAATCTTATTAAAATCGATAATTTTAAATGGTTGGGGAATCTCAGGCATGGCATCAATACGTGCTATGTGTATTTGTTTTACCGGTTTAACATCTGTAGTCTTTTCTTGGCCCTTACAGCTTATAAGTAATAGTAAGGCTATAAAAAGAATATTGAAAATTTTATCTTTCGCTCCCATGGTCTAATTGATTTTGTTCCTTTAAAAGTCCTTTTGCTACTGGTATAGAAATTAATTGCAGCACTCCAATAATCAGTAAGGCATACCTTAAAGCAATATCTGTATTGATAAAATAAGCTATTATTAAAAAAGTGACTGCTCCAATAAAGCGCCCGACATATAAACCGAACTCGTGGTTTAAGATGTACGAAAATTCGTTTCTGTTTTCCAATTCCGACAAAATATCAATCACTTTTAATTGTATCGGGAAATAGGCAATATCCAATACGGGGCGAGCAATCAATAACAAAAACATAAAAATGATAACCCCTGTTGTGTTAAATAATACACCATTGAAAAAAGATGCAAAAAAGAAACAAATTAATCCAGCGCTAAAAACGATTAATCGGTGTTTGGGTTTGGTGTATTTACCTAATAGCAGCATAATAACTGCAGAAATAACTGCTCCAATTGATATGGCGGTACCCAGTGCTCCCTCGGAGTTAAAGAATTTCATCATTAGCATGGCAGGGGCAGTTACGATAAATCCTTGCGCCAATCCCTTTAAAAGAGCCAACTGAAGCATTTTATTCCATAAATGATGAAATTTAAAATACAAGAATCTTTCTTGTTTCGGTTTTTCATATTTTCCGAAATGAAAAACTATGGAAGCAATTATCGTGATTAAGAAAACAACACCGGTGACCACCTTGTAGCCAGCATTTACAGCTTCGTTTGTATCGCCGTTACCGCTAACTAAATACCAGCCAATAATTACTGGCACAACGGCTGCTATTATGGTGTAAAAAAAGGTCTCCAGGCCATAATAAAAGTTTCTGGTCCTGTCTTTGGTTGTTGCCAATACCAAATAATCCCTGTTGGCCCAGTATAAGCCGAATGACATACCCATAATTAGCCCTGCTCCAATTAAGCCATAATAATTTATTTCTTTTAGCGTCATCATAAATACCATTGAGATGCCACTTAATAACATGCCAAATGAAAATAATCTTTTAATATTTATATGATTTAATAAATAACCGTTAATATAAAAAGTTATAGGAATACCTGTATAAATTGCCAATTGGTAGAATATTACCTTGGCCGGGTCATTGGAGTTTCGCATTATATACGAAGCGACAAAAATATCGATTACCGGCAGTACAAATGCGTATATTACATTGGTAAGTATCAATATTTTTGCATTTCTATTAAAGTCTTTCCAACCCACTTTAGCTAAGTCCACCATCATTCTAAGGTTTTTAAAATCTCGTTAACTGAGAAGGTTGCCAAGGCGACCACTTCGTCTGCCGCTCCGTAATACATCAAAATTTCGTCCTTGTTTACAATATGGCCATTGGTAAAGATCACTTCCCCGAAAAAACCGGTCTTTTCAAAGTTTTCTTTTGGCGCCATAATTGGTTCATGGGATCGTGCAATAACTTTTGAAGGATCTTCTAAGTCTAATAAAATAGCTCCCAGACAGTATTTGTTTTTTTCGGTAGCTCCGTGATAGATTTCCAACCATCCTTTTTCCGTTTTTATAGGCGCCGCACCTGCACCTAACCTCTTGCTATCAAAATTTCCGATACGGGTTTTAGCAATTAGTTTATGATTGCCCCAATGCAAGGCGTCTAACGATTCGGCCAGCCAAATGTAATTGCCCCCTAACTCCGGGCTGCTCGGGCGATGAAGCGCATAGTATTTACCATTGATTTTCTCTTCAAAAATGGCACAGTCTTTATTATGGGGACTAAAGATCATCCCTTTCTTTTCAAAATGCTTCCAATCTTTTGTGGTTCTTAACCCCACGCCAACGCCATTTGAAGAAACCATGGTATAGGTTAAATAATAAGTATCATCAATTTGAGCAACCCGGCAATCTTCGATGCCATAGGCTTCGTATTTTCCTTCACCGTAAAGAGGAGGGTAATTAGCATCTTCGGAAAAATGAATACCATCATCACTGCAAAGTAATCTAAGATGGGATATGGTTGTTAGATAATCAGTACCATTATAATTAATTACACGGGCATCGGAAGTGTCTAATTGAGGATCGCCAAGATCAAATTTTAAAATTTCTATTTTCCCTAGATAATTATATATCGGCACAGAAATGACATCATCTTTCTGTATAGTCCGTTCCGCAACCCTAAGCAATAACCATGTTTTATCATTAAACTTGAATACCCCGGGATTGAGTAAACATTCAATAACCATATCTTCTGTACTCGGTTCTAAATCTTTTGGAGATAAAATTGGGTTTTGCCTATATCTATTGGCTATATCTGTCATTTTAATACGTATTTGTTAAGCTAAATAAGGAGAAGCAGATATTATTTTTATAACAGTACTACTTCTCCTCGTTCATTAATCGACTTAAATAAATTCTATTAATACCCAGAATTTTGTGTAATCGTTCCGCCCGATTTGTCGACTTCGCCTTGTGGAATAGGATATAAATAATTTCTATCCTGAAAATTCCTTCCCAAACCTGTTAAAAAAGACTTTGCGATACCCCATCTTTTAAGATCGTTGAACCTTTGCGATTCAAATCCTAGTTCAACGCGCCTTTCAGACATTAACCATTCTTTTATTTGTGCCACATCCGTTGAGCTTGGCCTATCAACTAATGTTCCGGGAGGTATTGTAGAGCCGTCGGCAGTTGGACTGGTTCTGGCTCTATTTCTTATGTTGTTTATAATATCAATGGCTCCGCTATAGTCTCCGGTTTCGTTTAGGGCTTCTGCTTTCCAAAGCAAAACATCGGCATAACGTATAAATATTTTGTTGCTTGGTGCATCGTCGTTTCCTTTGTTATCTCCCACAGTATTACCCAGTAATTTTGAAACATTTTGATTAGCAACATCCACTGTGTACAATAATCTGGGATCATTCGCTTCAAAAGCATTTATAAAGTTATCACTTGGTGCTATAAATCCCCATCCTATCAGTGCGCACAGGCCATTTCCTTTTCTAGGAACCTGATCTGATATATGATCGTAAGCAAAAATCACTTCATTTTCAGCAAACTCCTTTGTTACGTCAAAACTGTCGAAATAATTGGCGTTTAAACTATAATAACCAAGATCGTCCAGTTCGGATACCAGGCTTATGACGGCACTCCAATCTTCATTAAACAAAGCTACCTTGGCCTGCAATGCTATAACTGCCCCTTTTGAAGCTCTCCATGGTTCATCGGCCGATGGATATTTAGAATTTGGCAGTAATCCTTTTGCTTCTGATAAATCAGAATTTATCTGTCCCCGTATTTCAGTAGCAGGAACCCGCACTGCAACATCAAATGCTTGATCAAATGATTCTAATGGAATTGTTAAAAGAGGTACATCACCAAAATTATTTACCAAATCAAAATAGTAGAAAGCTCTCAGGAAATAGGCTTCCCCTAACAATTGATTTTTACGTGCGTCAGTGATACCAACGGATTGTGTTATTTCTGCATTTGCCAAATAACTTATAGCGAGGTTTATTCTGTTAATGCCCTCGTAATCATAAAGCCAAATTCCATTAAAAGCACCGTTGTCCGGGGTAAAGCTAAAAGTGCTTATCTCGTCCATCCAGGCCTGATCGCCATCCGGATTCCATTTTTTATTCATGTCATTCGACGCGATATCCTGTAAGATGAAATCGTTCCTAAGCACAGTCCCGTCATCCCATTCCCATTCGCCGATAATGTTTAACGAACTTGAGAGGAGTTGATAAGATGAACTTACCGAGGATTCTAAGGTGCCTATTGTAGGGCTTGTGTCTATCTGATCCAAAGTAAGAAGACCAATCGGCTCTTTCGACAACTCGTCGTCGCAACCTACCAATGTAGCGAAGATGCAAATTGCTATTAAACTTTTATATATAGTTTTCATAATAATTTATTTTAAAATTTAACTTGCAAGCCGAATAAAACGGAAGACGATGATGGATACGTTCCTTTATCCATTAAATCGGTAGATTCAGGATCCATTCCCGTATAGTCGGTTACTGTAAATAAATTTTGGGCAGATACATAAACACGTAAGTTTTGTATGCCTTTTATTTTATTTATGGTATATCCCAACTCAACATTTTTAAGGCGTAGGTACGAAGCGTCTTCAACAAAAATGCTCGACACTCTACTGCTTCCGTTATCCTCAAATGCAACTCTTGGTATGGAATTGCTAGTTCCTTCGCCATCCCATGCACCCAGTATGTTGGTTGTATAGTTAAATGGGCGTGTGTCGTAATCCAATATCTTTTTCGAATCGTTATATCTATCCACTCCTTCAACGCCTTGAAAAAGGAATGAGAAGTCAAAGTTTTTATACGATGATGAGAGCGAAATTCCATACGTTAAATCCGGTATTGAACTACCAAGGAACTTTCTGTCGTCGGCGTCAATGATTCCGTCTTTCGTTATATCCTGAAATTTTATGTCGCCAGGTTTAACGCTGGGGTTTAGCGTTCCGCTTAGGTGACTGTCGATCTCGGCCTGATTTTGATAAATACCTACCATTTTAAATCCATAATAGGAATTAAGCGCTTCGCCTACCTCGGTTCTTGTAACCTGCCCAACCAGCCTTGGCACATTGGGGTGCAGTTTTTCAACATTGTTTGTAATTGTTCCTAACGTTGCATTAAAGTTGTATTTGAATTCGTTATTTGAATTGCGTACGTTTAATGAAAACTCAAACCCTTTATTGCTTACTTCACCGGCGTTTACAATTGTGGGCGAAACGTCTCCAACAATATTGGGCAGTCCAATAGGTAATAGTATATCTGATGTGTTTTTTACAAAATACTCGGCAGAAAAAATCAGTTTGTTCTTCAAGAATCCTGCATCAAAACCAATATTTGTCGATTCAGAGCTTTCCCATTTTAAATCTGGATTTCCATAGCGGTTAACAACTACTTTACCGTCTATCTGACTTATTAATGTTAAATAGGCATAGTTGTCAATCTCCTGGTTTCCTAATTTACCCCAGCCGGCTCTTAACTTTAAATTAGAAAGCCATGTTACATTTTTTAAGAAATTTTCATCCGACAATTTCCAACCTGCCGAAATGGACGGGAAATATCCCCATCTATTATTATCTGAAAACCTTGATGATGCGTCAGCTCTAATGTTTGCTGTAAGCATATATTTGTTTTCCAATACGTAAGATCCCGAACCAAACAATGAAAACAATGCCCATTCAGAAGCACTTCCTCCATTCCACAAATCAGCTTCGGTACCGCCGTAATCCATATATCTAAAAGTATCGTCGGTGATATCGAATCGTGATCTACTCGCCCCGATCGACGAGTCGAAATTATCGATATACTCGGTGCCAATCAACACGCTGATGTCATGTTTGTCGTTTAAAGTTTTTACATAGTTAAGTGTATTGTTAAATGTAACGGTTCGTGATTCGCCTCGTTCTTCGTTTAAATTATTGGGACGGTTCTGCCTTCCCAATCCCTGGTCAGTTTCATTTCCGCCCCCATCGTCGTCGCCATAATTTACCCCAAATGCTTTATTGTGAATAAATGATAGATCTATGCCGACATTCGTTCTAAAGGTCAATTCTTTATTTTTTAAAAATGAATACTCGGCATAAAAATTCCCAAACGTTTTGTAATCCTTTCTTACGTCGTCTGTAAAATAGGCCCAGGCAATCGGGTTGGTGCCCCATTCGTATTTATCGCTTTCCCAGCCACCGGTGCCTAGGTCGTTATGTTTATAAAAAGGCAAATCGGTAAATGGGCTGCTTTCAGAATAAGTAGGATCATTTATATCTTTATATACAGCACCAACCGGAGGTCGTATTAAAGCAAACCGGATAACACTTTCGCCTTTTGAAGCTAATTTGTCTTGTGTTGCATACGTTAATTGAAGATTGGTACCGATTTTTAAACGTTCGGTTAGATTAACATTTAGATTAGTTCTGTAGTTTAACCTCTTGTATCTATCATTGTCGAATATTACAATACCATCCTGGCCATAATAACCCAATGAAATTAAAAACTGGGATTTATCGCTTCCTCCGCTTGCCGTAAACTGGAAGTTGTGCGATCTTCCGGCTTCAAATAATTCTTCCAGCCAATCGGTATCTGAAAAATCAGCTCTGCCTTTATCCGCAGTATAAGGGTTTGTGCCTGATCTATCGGAATTGTTCCAAGCCTTTTCAGCGGTATTCATGTACTGTTCCGTATTTAACATGTCTGGAAGGTTGGCGGCATAGTGTAAACCTGCATAGTAATTTACATCAAAACTTGTTTTCCCTTTCTGTCCACTTTTGGTTGTAATCAATACCACACCACCCGAAGCTCTTGATCCATAAATAGCCGCAGCAGATGCATCTTTTAAAATTGACATCGTCTTAATATCAGCTTGATTTAAAAAACTAATGTCTCGTGTGGGGATACCGTCCACCACATATAAGGGGTTATTGTTCCCTATAGTCCCTTCTCCACGAATACGTACTTCAATGGGGTCGCCGGGTGCCCCTGAGCTAGAAGTTACTTGCACCCCGGCAATTTGCCCTTGCAAAGCTTGCGTTACGTTTGCCACCCTTGTTCTTTCAAGGTCATCCATATCTACCACGGATACCGCACCTGTTAAAGTCGATTTTTTTAAGGTAGAGTACCCAATCAAAACCACTTCGTCCAATAGTTGTACATCCTCCGTTAGTTGAATATCAATTTGACTTCGACCATTTACCGATTCCTCTTTAGTAACGAAACCTACCATGCTAAAAACCAAAATAGCGTTATCGTCAATTAGGTCTATGCTGTACTTTCCGTCAAAATCGGTTGCCGTGCCGATACCAGTTCCTTTTATAGACACATTTACCCCGGGCAAAGCTCCATAGGCATCTGTTACAACACCGCTAACTGTTTGAGCATGTACACTCCCGAATGCTACAACAAGCATAAATAAGATGTAATAAAGAATTTTTGTTTTCATAATAGAGATTTTTTTAATAATTCATAGATTGATTAGTTTTTTGCAATTTCCATTTATATATAAATTAGTTTTTATAAGGGAATATTTATAATATTTAACGTTGCTTAAAGGTAAGGGCAAGGCGAACCAAATAGTATGTACTATTTCTTCAAAAGTGTACACTGGCCGAAACTGACTATGCTAAATCAAGAAGCTTGGATATTGAAAAAAATATTTTTCGGCGTCTGGGCACTGTGAGTTTCGCTGTCAGAATGGAAAATGTCGTCTACGAGGCCATTAAGTGGGAAAAGGCTTTCGGATCTTGGCCTTGGCTTACAGACCTACTTGATGGGCCTCAAGGTGCTTTAAGCAAATATGTCAACCTTTTTTCTTGGCTCAATCTGTCGATAATTGGCGACGCCAATTCGAAAGAGCTCAAAAGACACTTGAACAATCTTAAGGTGGTAATCTGTAGAGGCTACTTTCGGAGTTGATAATTTTTAGGCGTAGTTTTATACATTTTTTTAAATTCCCGATAAAAGTAGGAACGATTGTTGAAACCTGATTTATAAAAAACTTCGGTAACTGTTAAGTTGCTATTTATTAATAAATCCGCAGCGTATTTTAACCTGATAGTTCTTATTAAATCACCGGGAGAAAAACCGGAAATTTGTTTAACTTTTCTATATAAATTTGAACTACTGAGACCTAGCTTTTGCTCAATAAATGAGCTTTGCAGATTCTCATTGTCTATATTGCTTTTTATGAGTTCGATTACTTCTTTTAATAATTTTTTTTCATTGTTCTCTAATGTAAGATTTGTCAGATTCTCTAAAAAAGAATCTTTTGCCAAATGCTTCATTAACAATTCTTTTTCTTCTAATAAATTTTCTACACTTACTAATAAATGTTCGGGATAAAAAGGTTTTGCGATATACGAATTTGCACCACTCTCCAAACCTTCGATGCGATGTTGTATGGAGTTTTTGGCTGTAAGTAGTATTACTGGAATATGACAGGTTTTATGATCTTTTTTGACAGTCTTGCACAGTTCGATTCCATCCATCTTGGGCATCATTACATCGCTTATAATAATATCAGGCAATTCCTGATTTATAATCTTAAGAGCCTCTATTCCATTAGTTGCAATGATAATCTTATACTTATCGCCACACAAAGCACTCAAAAATAATATTATTTCCTCTTCATCTTCTACAATTAAAATTACTTTCCTACTATCTAAAATCGTTTCAAGGGTTTCTATTTTTGTGGGATCTTTTCCCTTAATATTTGGAATATTGTCACCAAGTATATTTCTAAGATGGTCAGAGATTAAAATCTGACCTTTATCATTATTAACCTCATTTTCAGCAAAGGAAGATATATCGCATGGAATTAAAATTGTAAAAATAGTTTTCTTATTTGCTTTGCTCGACAATTCAATTTGACCTCGTAAGGCAGTGATTAATTTTTTTATATATGACAAACCTATACCAGTCCTATACATATTGTTGTCAGATTTTTTAACTGAATCAGTTAAAAAAAATCTATCAAATAAAGCATTTAATTTCTCTTTTGGGATACCTTTACCTGAATTTGAAACTTGAATTTTAAGCAATTTGGTTTCTCTATCTTGTATAGAAAAATGAACTTTTATTTTCCCTGCTGGTGGGGTAAATTTAAATGCGTTGGTCAGTAGATTAAATATAATCTTTTCTATTTTATCTTTATCAAACCACCCTTCTAACTTTGGATCTAAGTCTAAGCTATAATCAATTTTACGTTCAATTGCCCATTCGTCAAATAATTCTGTAATTTGTTCCACTAAGTTGGTAAGGTCAAATGGTTGAACAGAAACTTCCAGATAATCGTATTCCGCCTTTCTGAATTCCAGTAATTGTTGGATAAGGAAAAATAGCCGCGAAGAATTTCGCTGAATCATAGTAATAAGCTTCGTGCTTTTTTCATTAAAATCCCCCGATTCCAAGAGCTTTTGTACAGGGCCAACAATCAAAGTTAATGGTGTTTGAAACTCATGCGCAATATCGGTAAAAAATGTAAGCCGATTTTGATGAATTTCTTCTTCCCTTTTCTGAAAAATTAAATTTTGCCTTAACGTATTCTGCTTTTTATAATAGCTTATTACAAATATTAATAACAGCAATAACAGCAAGCTATATATGACGTAAGCGAAATGCGACTGCCAAAATATGGGTTTAATTTTAATTAAAATAGCTTTAACTGGTTCTGTCCAAACACCGTCACTATTGGACCATTTTAACCATAATGTATAATTTCCAGCCTGTAAGTTATTAAAAGAAAAGTTATTCCGATTTTGAATTTCATTCCAATCTTGATCTAGATTAGAAAGTTTATATGCGTATTGGTTCTTTTCACTATTGATAAAGGTTAATGCCGTTAATTCCACATATAAAAAATTCTGATCGTGTGTTAATTCAATAGATTCTTTTATTTTTGATTTAGATGAAATTAACAAACTTTGAATATATGGTTCAATTTTATTTTGACCGCTTATTTTATTGATAAACAGATCCGGAAAAACTGAAGATTCTTCAACTTTGGCGGGTAAAAAAAAGTTAAATCCTTTGATACCTCCAGCGAAAATATAATTTGAATAAATGCTTTTATATAAAGCTCCATCAGCAAACTCATTATTTTGGAGACCTTCGCTAATAGAATAATTGATAAATTTACCATTTTCCACAATAAAATTCGACAATCCAAAATTTGTACTTATCCATAAATTATTGTCCTTATCGGATACGATACCATGGATCGTATTGTTGGGCAATCCATCTTTAACGGTATAGTTATCGCAAATAGCTATATTAGCATCTAAATCTTTTAATGCGTTTAATCCAAAACTTGTACCAATCCATAGTCGGTCGTTTTTGTCTTTATGCAGAGTTAAGATGTCGTTATTTGATAAGCTTTGAGGATTATTTGTGTCATTTTTAAATATCTCGAATTTTTCATTTTCTTTATTAAAAAGGTTTAATCCGCCGAGTCTCGTCCCAATCCAAAGCTCGTCACTATTTTTAGGGACAATAGAAAAGATGATATTACTGCTTAAACATGATCCGTCGTTGCTTTCGGCAATATATCTTTTGAACCTGCTTACTTTTAATCGCTGACCCTTTCTTATTAACTTGAGACGGATCATTCCATATCCATTGGTTCCGAGATATATCATTCCGCTTTTATCCTCATATATTGTATAAACCGATTTAAAATAGTCACACCTTTCGTTCCCGATAACTTCTGACCAGCTTATTAATTTAGACTGCCGTAAGTCGTATATATTAATGCCGTCACCGTCACTTCCGATAAATATTAAATCTTCCTTACCTTTAAATAGAGCAAAAACAGCGTTGTTTATTGAACTATTTGATTCGTTGAATACTTGATATGATGGTAGTTTATCCTGGTTCTCATAAAACCCTGAATCAAAACGAAATAAGCCTTTTCCTTTTGTTCCTACCCAAAGCGATTTTTGGCTTTCTGCGAATGAACGTACGATGCTCCCCTCCAGTTCAGGGACTTGTTTTTTTGTAATCAGATTGAAAGATTTTTTTAATGGGTAAATTTTTAAAAGGCCGTCTCCATCTGTTCCCACCCAAATTACATTTTCGCTACCTTGCTTAAGTGTAGTTATTTTTAAATTTTTTAATTGACTTATCCATGGTTTTTCAATGAAATCTCCAAAATTGTCTATAAAAAAATAAGTTGCTTTAACCGAAATAAAAATTCCGTCAGCAGTATATCCTAAAATGCTTTGGATGTTATTTGAAAGGGTTATTTCGGTTTGTTTATTGAACAGGGAAATTAACTTAGTCTGCCCTGATCTAAAAAAAGCATAAATACTTTGATTAGGAACAATGCTAAAATCTTTAATATTACCATACAATAACTTTATGGCCGAAATATGCTTGGAAGAGTCACTGTCAGTATTTATTTCAAATACGTACAAATCATTATTTTCATATAAGACTAGTAATTTTCCATCGCCGTAAAATTCTAGCTTTTTAACTGCAAGGGAAGGAACAGCTTCATTTGCAAATGCCTTAAAAATCGTACCATCATAATATCCGATACCCCAACCTTTAACGGCGCAAAAAACGTTTTTTGATTTATCCAGGGCAATGTTAAATTCTGATTCCGACAGGGGAGGTGTGTTTTCCCTAGAAAAATAAAAGCGTTGAAAAGTATCCAATTTTTTGTCGTACCTATTAATTCCATGAATTGTTAAAACCCAGATGCTTCCATCGATTCCTTCATCAATATCTAATATAACCTGATTACTAAGGCTATTTTTATTGTTTAACTCTGGTCTGAAAATCTTAAAGTTATTACCATCATATCTATTTAATCCATCCCATGTGCCTATCCACAATAAGTTTTCGGAGTCTTGAAAAATGGTATTGACAGAACTATTGGATAGCCCATTCGTGTTGTCTAATTGTTTGACAAAATATTTAACTTCAAAATTGTTGGATATAATGCCATTGGTCTGTTTGGAAGAGTCAATTACTGCAATATTTATATCTGATTGTTCCGCTAAACCTTGTTCATTAGCTTTACCAAAAACAACAATTGTTGAAAAAATAATTGCTATTAAAAATGAGTTAGATTTCATATATTAACGATTAAACTCACATTGAAATAATTTTAGATATTTATTTATTTCCTATCATATTTTCTCTAATATAAGCAATAACATCTTATCTGACTCCTAGATTGACTCATAAATCGTTTTTACTCACACAATGTTCTTATTACAGATTTCTTTTGATTAAAATAAGACGTCTTGACTTTATAAATTGTCATACAAATAGTTAATCCAAATATCATATTATGCATCTTATGCATATCTTCTTGCAGTTTATTGCAGTCAAATACTATGTCCGGAAGCTACCAGTTGGCTGCTCTCCTCTATCGACACCTGATAATAGAAGTTTCCTACCGCTGTAGAAGAAAGGAGTTTAAATTTTCTCCTTCACTAGTCTCATTAAACCTGGTTACCAGTTTTCGGGAAAAGGGGATAGAATTCATCAATCTAAAGAATAGCATCGATACCACCACCGTCCCAGGTCGGTTAACCTTTAACATCTTCGCTAGCTTTGTCGAATTTGAACGCGAATTAATCCGGGAGCGAACCATGGCCGGTCTGCAAGCAGTTCGAGAAGGCGGCCGTATAGGAGGCCGCAAAAAAGGATTATCTCCGGAAACCAAAAAAGTAGCTTATGCATGCTATCAGTTATGGCTGGATCAATCCAGAACAAAATAGGAAGTTTTGAAAATCGTTAAAGTGAGCAGGGCTACTTTTTATAGGTATATTGCTTGGGTGAAAGCCCGCCTACCGGATGGTAGGGAGGAGAATGGGAAGAAAGAAAAATAAAGTAGGTACGTATACCCTTCACAATTGGGAGTATAAACAAAACTTGGTTTATTGAGAATAGTTTGTATTTTTAAACTTCTTCAACAACTTACGGCCGTTAGCGGTCAGGTAATAGGATACAGTTTTAAAGTAAGTGTTATTAAACAATAATGAAGTAGACATGAGATTTTCAATTATTATTTTTTCAGTTTTTATCGTAACTTTTTCAATATCGACTTCGATATTTGCAGCAGATCTAAAGGATAAAATAGAATTTGGTATTAAAGCTGGTGTTAATACATCTACAACATTGGTTTCTTTGTCAAATATTAACTCTAAAAATTATTTAGAAAACTATACAGATTATAAGTTCAATGCAGGTCTTAATGCAGGTTTTTTTATAGAAATTCCGGTATCAAAAAAACTGTCATTTCAGCCAGAAATAGTATTTTCAATAAAAGGAATGCGGAATGAGAGTTTTATTTCAGAGCAAAGACCAGCTTCAACAGGATATAATTCAAGGGAATTTCATGCTATATCAGAAATGAAATCTTACTATATCGAACTACCATTATACCTTAAAACCAGTTTTGATATTGGTGAATCTAAGAAGATAATTGCTGGTATTGGGCCATATTTTGCTTATGGAATCGGGGGAAGTATGAAATCACAATTAAAATCATCAGCTCCTTCTGGATTTTGGACAGGAAGCAAAAATATTTTCAAGGAAGATGAGATAGATTTTGGTACAGGTACATGGGTTAATGATGGCATGTCAAGTTATCAAGCTGCAAATTATATTAACGAACCATATTGGCATAAATCTATCAAAAGAATAGACGGAGGCATTTCTGCTTTTGTCGGTTATGATTTTCAGAATAATTTGTTTTTAACTTCTGGTTGTAATTGGGGATTAAAAAATATTTTGAATTCATTTGATAAAAGTGATGTTGAAATTGATGGAAAGATGAATAATCTTACTTTCTCTTTTTCTTTAGGGTACAAACTTTAGAAGAAGAGAGTATGATTTATAACAGAGAATAAAATGAAATACCCGAACCGCTAATCAAATTCTAAGACCTAACAAGTCTCACAAAACCTATTAAACTTGGTACATAGGCGAATTAACAGCATATGGGGTGAGGTTATTGAGAAGTTACAGGCAAGCTTAAAATACGATTACCATAAAACTTTACGATATGCAAAAAAACGTAGAGTTTAAAAATGATAAAATTGCCATCAAACTCTGAAATATTGTGATAAGCATGTTTCAAAATAAATATCTAATAGGAGTATTATAAGAACAAAAGGATGTCTTATCATAATTCTTTCTTCATTCATGATTTGTTGTTTTTCGCAAGAAATAAAACCTAATAAAATGAAAATATCACGCAAAGAACTTGCTAAAACAATAGACCAATATATTCAGAATGAAATAAAGCAACGAAAAATAGTTGGTTTATCAGTTGCCATAGTCGATGACGAAGGGGTATTAATGTCCGATGGATTTGGCTACGCCAACAAAGATAATAAAACTAAGGCGAGTTCGGAAACATTGTTCCCCATTGCATCTATCACAAAAACATTTACAGGTATAGCGGTAATGCAGCTCACGGAAAAAGGACTAATCGATTTAGATAAGCCAATTAGTGATTACATTGAAGAATTATCGCTGCCCGGAGGCGAAGAAAAGTTTATTACTACCAGAATGTTGCTAACTCATCATTCAGGCATTCATGGCGATATTTTGTACAATTGGTATTTGCCCGATGTGTCAGACAATCCTTTGATTTATGAACAAGTTGTGGACTTAATCAACAAAGAAGGATGTGTATTTCCTCCAGGTAAAATATATTCGTACAGCAATTCTGGCTATTCGTTGCTTGGTGTTCTAATCCATAAAGTAAGTGGCAAACCTTATGTCGATTATGTCCGTTCAAATATCTTGAATCCTTTAGAGATGAAATCCACCATTATGTTTGCAGGCGAAAAAACCGAAAACCAAATTGCATTGGGCTACGATAGAAAGACAAGTTCAACAATGCCAATGAAACTCGGAATTCCTGCCGGAGGAATGGCACTTACTGCAATCGATGCCGCAAAATATTTAAAGGCTATAATCAATACTTATCATGGAAATACAACCTTGCTTAAAACTGCAACCCTAAAACAGATGATGACCGCACAAAACGGTTTAGTCCCTCTTGACGAGAGTTTCTCCATTGGATTAACATGGTTTTTGCAAAACCCAATTAATGATTATACCAAATACGCTTCACATCGTGGCGAACTGCCACCTTATCATTCGATGCTTGTGATTTTGCCTGAACTAAAAATCGGGGTTTACATTGCAATCAACACCAATGATTCATCAATCCCTGATGAAATGGCACACAACATCATTGGAAAATTGTTTGAATATCTGACGGGAGAAAAAATTAACATAAAAAATTACAACGAAAAAGGCACTTTCGATTTAAGTAAAATGAAAGCTCACGAAGGCTATTATCCCAACGTATATTTTGGACCAATGAAAGTAAAGGCCAGGAAAAACAAATTGCTCCTGAAATCGATTGCTCTGCCAATGCCTTTGCAGCTTATTCCTAATGCCGATTCAACTTTTTCGATGAGTGTCAATTTATTCGGATTTATCCCGTTGCCAATAAAAATGCTCCAAGCAATGAAAGCTGAATTTAGGAAAATAGATGACGAAAAGCATTTAGTTTTCAATATAATGAATACTTTAGTCAACCCTAATATTAAAATAGAACCATACAATATTCCTGAAGAATTTATCGAATATAAAGGGAAGTACAGAGTAATAAACATGGATAATTCCGAAAGAATTGTTAAAAATGTGAAAATTGTCAAAAGTAAAGATTTCTTTATTTTGAAATATACCTTTCTTGGCAATTACAAATTCAATTTAGCTCTACAACCTATCAACAAAGAAAAGGCATTCATAGCTGGTATTGGACAATTTATGGGTGAAAAAATATATTGGAAAACAAATAATAATAAAATACAAATGCACTGGTCGGGATTGATATTAGAAAAAGAGTGATAAAAGCCAGCTTGTAATCGAATTCTAAGACCAAGTAGTCTCGTAAAACCTTGTTAATGGTAACCCATCATATAAAGGTCTTCGGAAAACGCTTGAAGAAACAACAGACAGATCCTACAACAGCAACTACGATTTGGATCTAGCCTACCTTTTGCCACACAATTGAAAAAAATCCAGCCATTGCCAAAGTTTTTCAGAAAACTCCAACTAATTCCAAGAGATTCCAGTAGAACTTAGAAAATTCGAATTCTCAGGCCGATACCCTCTGCATTAAAAAAATCTTACTTTTACATTACGTGGCAAGCCTTATGCTTACCCCAGTTCACCACTCCTCCGCACCTTCCTGTCTGCCAAAATCAATCTCATCATCGAGGTTTTCTTCGTTAATTCCCTCCTGAAGGTTGTCAAGCTTAGGTTTGCTCTTTAATGGTTTCATCCTGATGCTTCCATCTTTTTGAGGAATCAGCTCAATCTTATCGCCGACTTTTAATTGAAACTTATCAACAACTTCATTTGGAAACTTTAAAACGCCATCTCCATTTTCCAAAATATCTAACTTTACTGTATATTTTTTCATAGGTATATAAATTAAAATGGGAGGCCGTTGCCTCCCGAAATCCAAAAAAGTGGAGAGTATAAACCCTCATAAATATTTAAGTTACTTCTTAACAGTTGAAAGATAATTGGCTTCAAAAGCTTTATCTTCAAACATATCTAAACGCATAATCTCACAAATGAGAACCTTTTCTGTACCATCTGTAAAATTTTTATTTTTAATCCAATCTGCACCTGCAATTTCTTTCACTATAAATTGAACTCCAACATACAATGACCTATCAACCTTACCACTAGGTTGTTTTCTATAATCTATTAAAAATTTTGCTCGTTCCTGAGGCAAAGAAAAACTTGAAAACTCTTCAGCATTTTCGAAGTATAACCTAATATCTGAAAAATCAATTCCTTCATTATTGATGTCTTTTTTAATTGCAGATTCAGTCAGATCATCCATTAACCTTGTATAGTTCCCATCCCACACAATAGGAAAAGAGTTTGTATCGAAGTTATAGCTACCAAATCCTTGCTTTGTATACGCTAAAAACGGTTTGTTCAAATCATATTGCTTTGCCTTTTCTGTTAATTCCTTCTTTTTGCTTGATAATAATGCATTAAAAGAGAATTCATCCTGATAATTCTGTTTATATACATCATGATTGAAACGATATAGAAATTCTTTGACATCATTATTATCAATATCTTCATTCATTGTTACCAGAAAGGCTTTTTCATTATTGAAAATTTCCGGTTTATTATACAACTCCATTAAGTTATCATTAGCTACTTCACCCATTTCCAACCCCTTGTTAAGGTCAACACCATAACCAAATGTTTTATTTGTTACTGCTATGGTTTTTCCATCTTCATAAACACGGAATTGCCTAATAATATGCTTGCGAAAACGATTGTCTACAAATTGTCCTTCATTGACTACCTCTGATGTATAATACGCTCTTTGTGGAGTAAATTTCTTATCGAAATAATAATAATGGAACATATTTCCAAAATCTGTAGGGCTTGTAATTATAATGGTATCTCCTACTTGAAAAGTTTTTCCATTTGATGCAGTAAAAGGCTTTACTGACTTTGTAAATTTTTGCGCATTAAGCATTACTGGTAACATCAATAATGTACCAATTAAAATTCCGGTTAGTTTTTGTTTCTTCATTGAATTAATAGTTTTTATTTAAATTATTGTGTATGAGTATTTCTAGTAACGGTGGGTAGTCAAAACCAACTTTACCTATTTTAAGAAGCTTATTAAAAAAGTACTGACTCATTAACGATTGATGAAAACGTCTTCTCTCATATTTTAAAATAGGCCAACCTCTAGTAGGATAATAATCAGCCATTCGAGCACATAATCCTATAATAGAATTTTCTGCTAAATACCGGTTGCCCCTTTGTGCATATAATTTACATGCATCAGCAACTGATTTGTTAATCAAATGGAAAGTTTGTGATACTGAATGTTCCTGAATTAAATTACTAAACACTTCTTTAAACTTATTGTCATGATGATATCTAAAGTTATTAGTACTCATTTCACCAATCAAATATTCTTTAGATTCGGCCATGGCAATAACTTTCCACAAATTGAATTGATCTTTTAAAACAGATCCTAATTTATTTTCACAGGCCAATAATTCTTTAGTGACAGACACATCAATTATGTATTTGCATTCTGTATAATCTACTCCTTCAATGATACCTAACCCCCTTAGTTCCTCATTTAATTTCTCTTGATTTGGAAATAATTTAAATTCCTTTAAGAGTTTACCCTTAACAGTAGATAGGTCATCTTCAACAAGTGCCTGAACTGCACAACCAAGGAACACCTTTTGGAATAATGTAAGTGTATCATACCTTGCCCTGTTAATAACAACTTCATATTCATAATAATCTGGATCCATCATTCGCAACCAGACTTCTCTTTCCTTCTGATATTCAATATGTCTCTGACGTTCCTCTGGATCAAAATCATAGATTAAGACTTCTCCACATTGTGGACAGAAAGGATCTGACTTTTTATTCCTTGCTAAATGATTTTTCCAGGAAACAACTTGACATTCCGGACAAACTAGATCATAATGATGAACTGGGGGTAGTTTATTTACAAATGTATTTACAGAAATTTTCTCAAGTCCAAACTTCTCAATGATTTGGGGAATCTTATATTCCTTCCCATGAAATAGGTCAATAACTTCCTGTATGCTCTCTTTTGAGAGACACTTTAAGTAATCACTAATCTCTGGCTCAACAATTGGATAAGTAGTCATAGGCTCGTTCCTTTATTGGTTCACGATACCCTAAAAATGAAGGTGGGCATGAACCTTTGCTATATCTAATCACAGAAGGTACGACCAAGCACCCGAGAAGATTAAATAAGCGAAAGGAACACACCCATATCAGGTGCGTTCACTTTCTGTCTTCTCCTTCTCAGTTAAAAATTGGTCGTTTTTCTGTGGAGAAGCGTCAGTGACGCATAAAATTATAATATTATTTCAGCTACAAATTTAATAAATCATTGCTTATTATTGACAACTTTTGTTCTTTTACATAACAAGAATCTATCATTTCCCTTATGATTGTGTCAGTATTGTTCGGATATACACTTGGAATTTGCTCAAAACAGCTTATAGTATTGATTATTGGATTTATAAACATCATCATGATAATGTGACACAGAAAGAAATCAATGAAACCTGGGATATGTTCATTTTAGAGAGCATCATGAATACAGACTCTCTGCGTATTTTGAAATATAACATGACTAAACACTTAAAAAATGCTAACAAATCGGGATAGACATTTTGCTGAGAAAAGAAAGAAACTCTGGGATTCTTTTGGTTGGGTTTACAAGAGGACAAACTACTTTAGTAAAAACCACTCCTTAAATTGCGGGTGCAAATGGTGTCGAATAAAAACGATTCATAAAAGGTCTGAAAATAAAAAGAATAGATTAAAGGCTCGTCTTTCATTGACAAATAATGAAACTCACACAACTATTGAAGATATTAATAAGGAATATAAAAGAGCTAGGTGGTATTAATCGATAATTAAAGCCTTAAACTTATAACGCAAAAGTAACACAATGACAAAAATTATAACTCGAGACGGTGATTTGACCGATGAATTACATGAGTATATTAAGCAAGAATTTAGAGGAGTGACTGTTGAATATATTGAAGTATATTATCTAGATTATGCTGTGGATGAAAAAACTTATACTATAGATAAGTCAAGAAAAGAAAAAGTCTTCACCGAAAATCAAGTTGAAAAGAATTCAAAAGCTTTTAAAAGCGCTTATTATAAGGCTTTAAATAAGAAGTAAGGCACCATACCTGATGCCTTGTTCCTCATTTCCACCTTGTCTTTCGATACCTTTTCCAGTTTCTGTTACGCCTTTTTGACATAGTAGAATTTGGGGTTTCTCTACCATGTGGATAACAGAACTGACAACCGCCTACTTCAATGTAGTTTTGAATCCTTGAAATTCTTACATTATTGAATTTCTTAGGAATATCAACTAAACCTGGATAATAGTAACCGAATGCTTTTCTAAGACGGAATTCTTTCTTCGTTTTTACTTTTAATCTATGAGGACAATCCTCCTCAAAATGTTTCATTTTTAGTTAAGTATTGATGAATACCTAACCATTGACCTGATTGTATTTGTGGTATTTATTCATAATGATAGGTTATAATCAGATTTCGTTCTAAATGTAAAACTAAACATTATATTCGAACCAACCCATATTTTAGGGTTGATTAAAGATTTCCAATGCTATTATGGAAGAAGATGTGGAAGTAAAAAGTCTAAGTGAAGATATTAATAGGTTATCCAACACCCCTTCTTACCAATCCGCCCACCCACCTCCGTAGTTCTATATTATTGTAGTATTATATTTCAGTAGTTCCGTATTTACGTATTATTGTAATTTTGGACTTTTGTATTGTTGTAACTCTGTACTCTTGTACTTCTGACTTATTGTAGTTTCGTATTCATGAACTATTGTTATTCCGTATTTTCATATCGGTCAAATACTAATAGCAATTGGCTTATAACCAATAACATCTTCTTTCCCATATGCCGTTAAATTAGGGACATAAGGAAACGAAGACAAATCATTTTACTATACTCGATCTCAGGTCTCATTCATCACCTTACTCTTTATAGCATCTGTAATTTTAAGTGGTTTTTTAAATGTTGTGGTTTTTTGGGAGCTTCCATTTCTTGTAATGTTTGAAGGTTTGCACTAAGCATCAAACTATTCATTAAAATATCTTTCTAGCAATATGAAACGTAATTGCTTTATGCACCTAAAGATTGTTCCTTATCAATCCCCAATGATTCAGCTGCAATCTGCAAAGCCTCTTTTTTATAGATAGGAAGTAAACGTTCATTAGAATAAAGAAAAGCTATCTTCCACTTATAAGCATCTCCTAAATCGATATCATCAATCTTTTTAAACTTTCCATCACTGGCATATTCCGCAACTCTGCATATCAGCTCCCTAACCATTTCAAATGCAGTTTCTCTACTATTCCCATATTTTTTAACCCAGCTATATTCCCCATCTGTTGAATAGGCCTCACGTTTATCATCCTTATCCCATTGTCGTTTGTAAATACCAAACTTATAGGCTGAACCTCCTCCAATTCCGCCTAGTTCAATGGTTTTTGACTCTAACCAATAACAAAAAGATGTTGATTTATCTAGGTTTGAATACTCCTCTAGACGCATTTTTTAAGCCTTTCAATAGGCCATTCTTGAAGAAATTGTTCTTGTATGTTAGATTCGTTTTGCATAGCTTATTCTTTATCGATTTGGGCTAATCTGATCCTAAACGTTTCACCTATTATTTTTCCAATAGTTTTAAATTCCTTTTCTGTAAATTCATCTGTTTTGGCATTGTTACACCAATAACAACAAAAAGCTATATTATCTTTTACATATCCTTTGTTTACTTGAAGACGATCTACTTCTATATACTTTCCTCTTGTACTTAACCGTTTAGTACTAATTCTATTTGCTTCAATTAACCTAGCAATTTCACTTTCTTTTATCTTACAATAATGACATTGCCTATCATGTTTGTCATTTTTATACCATAGCACAAACTCTTCTTTTGAAATTACAAAGTTTTCAATAAACCATTTCTTATAAGGTTCAAAATTATTGTTTTTGTACCATGTTTTTAAAGCACAATCTAACTCGCTTATCGGTTTACCGCAAAAATCATCTGAATCTTTCGTTAACTGAAATGCTTCTAAACATTCTTCAATTCCACGTGACTGAAAATTAAATATTTTAAAATCAATTATCGTTGAGTTAACTAACGTTTTATCATTCCAGTAACAACAAACTAAAAACAGTTCTAAAAAGCTTTTAAAGCCTCGTTCTACAATTGACTTATATTTTTTTACAGCTAATTTATTTTCCATTCAGCTTTACTTTAATTCTTTCCAAATCTTCTAAAAGCAGAGATTGTTTGATAATATCCATAACCTATGAATATTCTACCTACTAATAAAATTAAATATCCCCAAGGATATTCATTACTTAAATCAATACTCCATGGTTTAAAGCTCCAATTAGTAATGTTTAAAAATTGGACAAAAGCTGTTAGGGTCTGATTTCTAGATTCTGGAGACCATTCCCACACAAGCATATTTTGTGCGAAAAGCATAAATATATACAATGTAACAGCGGTAAATAACAATGTAAATACAACTCCCCGTCCCCAGCTTAAGCCATGTTTGTTAGACCATTTACTGAAAAACAATATAGTTTTCCCCTTTTCACCATTGGAAAGTTCTTTCTCATAAACAGTCATTTCGTAACCTTTGAATTTCAGCGCATTTATTTCATTTCCTGCATCACGAAGTGATTTCTTTATTATACGATATGACTCCCTTATTTTCTGAAGTGTTTCTTTATTTATAACAGCTATAGTTTGTGAACTTTCAATTAAATCATCATTTAGATAGAGGCTAAATTCCGAAGGGATAATATTTACTTCCTTTAGCTTAATATTCCAGAAATTTATGACGCATGCAAAGTTTGCTCTTGAAATATCTAATGAATTATTAAATGTAACCGACTCAAAGTCAATAACCGTATTGCTGTTTACTCTACAGTGCAGAAAAGATACTTGCTTATTAAAAATTGAACCTGAAAAAAAAGAACGATCTAAAAAATCTATTCGGTGAAATAATATATTTTCATTAAAATTTGAGTTGTTAAAATCTACAAGTTTGTGAAATTGAACATTTGATAATTTGGATGGACAATTAAAATTTAATTGATACCCTTCTGTTTTTCCCTCAAATGATACATTTTCAAACCTATTAATTGTGTTAAAATCTGAATATGAAAATACAGCAAGATCTTTAAACAACAAACTACTAAAGCTTAATTCATTAAAGGTTACTTTTTTAAAAGATACTTTCTTTTCAAAGTTATTTAATTCTAATGTCACCTCTTTGATAAAGATCGATTTCCAAAATATGACAGATTCTTTAAAAACACATTTTTTTATTATAAATGAGTCTAAGAATGTACTTTCTTGAAAGCTTACTCCTGATGTAAATATTACTTTTCTAAAAAAGCAACTGATTTTTTAAAAGAAATATTTGTAAATGAGCAATAACTTACAAAAATACAGTTGAAAAACTCTAATGGAATATCAATATCCTCAACATGGTTTATTTCGGAACAAATGTGAAAAGTACAAGGAATATTAAAACTTCTATATTTCTTCATTACAGAAATTAAATCATAGATATCTGAGAATGGTTCTTCGCCATTATCTGAGGCAGTCCTGATTCTTATATCCACTTCATTCCAATACTCTTCTTCCCGATATTCATATTGAACATCATATTTGTGAGAATTATTTAATTTGTCTGTATAATCGGAAATTAAACTCATTTTTTTTTAAAAAAATATTTATCTCTGATTCTTCTTAAAATTCTCGGCCTGTTCAAATATCTCTTTGTACACTTCATCGCGATCTACAGGAGGATAGTCATTTTCGGCAAGGAGGATGATTAGGTCCACTTTTAGTTCTGCTTTGATATCATCACGTTTACTCCAGTCGGTATATTTGGCTTTGTCATCCACTACTGTCTTAACTTCTTTGGCGAGTAGTAATAGTTTGTCTTCTGGATATTTGAAATCATACTTAACAGCTAATGCCTTAAGAATGTCGTAAAATGCCTTTTCTTCGAAGTCTATTCCCAGTTCGCCATAGGATTCTTTTTCTTTTCGGAGGGCATGGTATAAGTCGATAATTTCATCCGTAAAATCTTCCAGAACCTCACTTTGAAGGACATCCGATTCTTTACGTTCATTGTAGCGTTCCACCAAGACTTGCATTTTCTTTGAGAAGTTAACTCCTTGTATTTTATTAATCTTTTTAAAATCTTCAATGGCTTTAGCCAATAGTTTCTGAAGTAACTTGATCTTGGTGTTGGGCAGTTTTATTTTACTCAGTTTTTCCAGGTAATCATCACTAAAAATATCCACTTCTGAATTATTATCATCGCCCAACTTAAAGATTTCTTCAACACCATCGCTTTCAATGGCATCTTTTATCATTTCCCGGACTTTAGCATTCATCTGATCAATATCAGGAGCTTCGCCTTTAGTGAGTTTAAAAACAATGGAACGAACTGCGATATAGAAATGAATAAAGTCTTTCTCTTTTTCTGAAAAGGCTTCGCTGCCGGAACAAATATCAAATGCTGCTTTTAAGCGTTTTACCAGGTACATAAATCGCTTTTCAAGCTCTTGTGTAGCCTGGGCATACTCAGCTGCCATATTCAAGGTGTTTAGTTGTTCAATGCCTGTTCCATTAAAGTATTGGGTAGTATCGAATTGATGGAAAATCTTCGCGAGCAAATCTAAATGATCTTTCACCACAACAATGGATTGTTCAATATCTTCGAAGTTCTCACTATCCTTTTTATTGTAATGCGCCAGAGCCAGGTTCATTTGCTTTTTGATTCCAATGTAATCAACTACCAAACCTTTTTCTTTGCCTTTAAATTTACGGTTTACTCGTGAAATGGTCTGGATTAGATTGTGACGCTGAATCGGTTTATCAATATAGATAGTATCCAGAAACGGAACATCAAAACCTGTAAGCCACATATCAACGACCATGGCAATTTTAAAGTTGGATTTTGGATTTTTAAATTGCCGGTCGAGTTCTTTACGATACTCTTTGGAACCCAACAAATTGTATAAGTCTTTTTCATCATCCTTGCCCCGGGTCATAATATTTTTAACTCGCTCAATCGGTTTTATTTCTTTTTGCTCCCTATCCGTTAGTTCTTCCCCTTGAGCATGTGTTAATATCTCGTTCCATTCCGGTCGAAGGTCGATTATGTTTTGATATAAGGCAAATGCAATGGCACGACTGCTACAAACAAACATGGCTTTGCCTTTTACCGTTGCGCCTTCTTCAACACGTTTTTCGTAATGGACAACGAAATCTTCGGCCAGGGCTTTTAATCGGTCAGGATCACCAATAATGGAATTCATATTTGAAGTAGCCTTTTTGCTCTCTTCTATTTGGTGCTCATTTGCTCCATCCTCAGCACATTTGGAGTAATAATCTTCAATCTCTTGGAGTTTTCTATTGTCCAATAGTATTTTAGCAGCGCGACCTTCATAAACTAAACGAACTGTAATTTCATCCTCTACCGATTCTGTCATGGTATAGGCATCAACTACTCCTCCAAACACATCCAAGGTTGCATCAACCGGAGTTCCTGTAAAACCGACATAGGTTGCGTTGGGTAAGGAATCGTGCAAATACTTTGCAAAACCATAAGTCTTTTTTAGTCCTTTATCAGTAATCTTGATTTTCTGATTCAGGTTAGTCTGGCTTCGGTGTGCTTCATCCGAAATGCAAATGACATTGCTTCGCTCTGTAAGCAATTCAATATCTTCGGTGAATTTATGGATGGTTGTAAGAAAGACCCCACCGCTATTTCTGCCCTGAAGCTTTTCTCTTAAATCAGCCCGACTTTCTACGCTCACAACTGTATTATCACCTATATACCCTTTGGCATTGGTAAATTGAGATGATAATTGGTCATCTAAATCAGTTCGGTCGGTAATTAATACAATTGTAGGACTGGAGAAGAACTTACTTTTCATTAATAACCGAGTCAGGAAAAGCATGGTATAGCTCTTGCCACAACCGGTAGCTCCAAAGTAAGTACCTCCTTTACCGGAACCTAAGGGGCGCATTTCTTTTTTTATATTTTCATATAGCTTGGTAGCTGCATAATATTGTGGATAACGACAAACAATCTTTTCCTCTTTTCGGGAAGTGTCTGGCACATATATAAAGTTTCGCACAATATTCAACAGGTCTGTTTTATTGAACATACCGTGAACCATGGAATACATGCTGTTAATACCATCATTGACAGCCTTGCCAGTATTGCCATATATGCCAGCATTACCAGTAGCACCATTACTGCCAGCATTGCCATTAATGCCAACAAATCGCCACGCATAAAAGAACTCATAAGGAGCAAAAAAAGATCCGGCCTTGTTGTTTACACCATCACTAATCACACAAAATACGTTGTATTTAAAGAGTTCGGGTATATCTCTTTTGTATCGTGTAATTATTTGAACATACGCATCGTGAATGGTGGTGTTTTCTCGAATAGCACTTTTAAACTCAAAAACAACTAAGGGAATTCCGTTAATATATAATATGGCATCAGGAATTCGTTTTTCATATCCTTGAATTTTAAGTTGAGTGACAATCTTAAAAATATTGTTGCTCTTTTTGTATTTTGTTTGTAGTTCGGCAGCCATAGCCACATCTCCCGATAGTAGGGGCGAGGCTTCTTCGCTTTTATTGATGGAGGTGTAATCAAATAATTGAATATAGATGTCTTTCTGAGTATGATCTTCACGTTTTAGAAGGAAACCATCGGAAATCCATTTCATGATAGTTTTATTGGTCTCGTAGATATCCGAAGCCGGTAGTTTTTCTAAATCACGGATAATGGAATCAATCTCCGATTCTGTGATTCCTTCAGCATTATATTGATATTGCAGAAAGGCTTTTAAATCTTCTGTAATTAAAACCTCTTCCTCTGCTCTGTCTATCTTATCACCTGATAAATAGGCATAACCTTCTTCTTGTAATAGTTCAATAAATACTTGTTCTAATTTGGCTTCGGTAAATTTCATTTCAGATTATTTTATAAGCTCTTTTATTTTTGTTTTAGCTGAAACCATATCGTAATTAACCACTAATGTTTCATAAAATTTTCTTTTAATAACTTCAATTGATGTGTTTAGGAATTCTACATCCTTATAAAATCCATTGTTTTTGCGAATAAAATTTTTCATACTCTCCATTATAGCTACAAAGTGTTCTTCCGAGACCAATGCAAGCTCTTCCATACCATTAACTACAAACCGCAAAAGCTTATCGAATTCATGATTCGAAGTAATATTTTGATCGTACGACAATTCTAATAACTCCATGAATAGAGGCAATACAGTTATATCTGAATAGTGAGATAGTCCCTGTCCATTTTGACTAAAAGTATGTTTCTTATTTTCTTTTATCCATTCTACGGACCGTTTTAAGCCTTCTATATGACCCGAAGAAACCAGAAGTTTATTTATCTCGTTTTGAACATCTGGGGAATACACAGATGTATTGAGTTTCAATAATTGATCAACTACAAAATCCTTCTTGTTTAGCAACAATAATTTCCGAAACAAGTGAAGGCGCAAATCTATTTTTAAATCTGGACTGATATTTTCTAATAACGAAATATCTACCTTAGAATCAGTTAATATATCAACGATGTTATTCTTTTGATAATATGCATCTGGCCTGGTTACCAAGTCATCAATTATAACCTTATAACAAACAACCAGATTATTTTTCAGAGCGTACTCAATATGGGTCTTATAGGTCGAAAAATCATCAATTGTGTGATTAATTAAGTTATAGATAATTCGATTATCAATACTGGCTTTATCATTAACCTTTTCAATAATATATTCTATTGAAATTGTTTCAAGACCGATTGTATCCCCAAGAGTAAAAGACAGCATGTCAAGTAATACATTTTTATTACAGTCAAAAGAAAACTTACGCATAAATAGGGTTAGGTAGCAGGCATGGCTATCTATTGAAAAATTGTCATCGTTTTCATTCGTTAGTGCGTTTTTAAAATTAACACGCTCAATATACTTATCATACCATTTTTTTATAAAGGCAAGCTGATGTTCATCTATTTCTAAAGTTTTATGATTCTTAATGTATTGATACAGTTGGCCAATTACTGCATTGCTATAAATATCTTTCTGTTTTGGAAACCAATCTTCAATCTCTTTTTTACTAACAGGGGAATTAAATTCTCTAATAAAATCCAATGCCGACCCTATATACAGTTCTTCTAAATACACCCTTCTATTGTTTTTTCTTACCTCCCAAAGTTCTTCTTCTGATAAAGCTTCCTTGTTACCAAACACTCTTAATGCTTCTGCCCTAAAAGCATCTAAATCAAAAAGAAGATTAAATGAATCCTGTACGCGTTTTTCGTTTATTGAATTCCAATCTATACGTTTAGGGATTAATATTTCGTGACTACTGATTTCTTTAACTTTAGTTTTATATGATTCTGCAAGAGGGATATTTATATCATTAATATCCCGATAAAGTCTATCAATAAAATCATCCCCAAGATTCTTGTTAATAGTTTTTTCAAAATCAGCTTCATCAATAAGGCCTGCAAGCTGGATATATTGAGCATATTTATCCTCTTCAATTGTAAATGAATCCAGAACTTCATTAAAAGCCTTTGCTCTTGTGTCCGTTTTAACAAAAAAGTCTACGGTAATATTGAAGTAGCCAGAATGATAATGCTTTGAATGATGCCTCATCAGACGAAAAACATTTTTGTATATTTCAGGGTCGGGGATAAATGCATCTATACAATTTGTTATTATACATTGGTACACATCCTCACTTTCGCTGGAATTTTCAAAATAATCATTCTCTATAAAATAGCTAATTATAGCGATTAGGGCTTTAGGTGATTTGAATTGTTTTAATCCATTGTTCAAATTCCAACCTTCGTCAATTAAGGTAACTCTTCCTCTTATAGGATGGCCTTTTTTAAGCAAGGTGCACCCATCAAGGTAGTATTCAATATAACTCTCAAATTCTCTACTCTCCAATAGGTAGGCATACATTGCTGCACGAATGTTCCTAGATTTTTTATGGCTGACAATATTGAAAACCTTTTTTTCGGCAGTTAAATCGTCAAACTTTAGATCGGAGATTGTTCGTATCACCAAAGACACAAAATGATGGTCATCTACATTCTCCTGTACAATAGAAATGAGAGATTCTTTAATTGCATTAATTTTGAAATATTCCCCCAATGTAAATCCTCTCAAAACATGGAGTGCGTTCAGTCTATTTATTCTATCCTCAGAACTGCTTTTAGCAATATCCAATATGTAGTCAATAGCCTCCGATGATTGTCCAAAATAAGCAAGATCGGCATCACTAAATTTATTGGAATCAATCCATATTTTCTTATTTCTGTAGTGCTCAAATATTTGAATAAATATTTCTTTTCTCACTGAAAGGGGTAACTTCTCTTTTTCAACATTGACCAAAACTTCCGAATCATGCTCTATTATCCAACTGGTTAACTCATTAAACAATGTACTTTCGGTATCCAGAATACTTATTAATTGAGCAACAGTATTAAACCAAGTTGGCAATACTTTATCATATTTTTCGTGAGAAATAAATGATTTAACTATTTTAAAATCTTGTTGAGATAACAGCTCTGCACATAGAAATTCTTGAAAATAATTATGCTCAAACTTCCAATTATCTCCATTGCCTTCATCCTTCATAAATACAGTGCAGTATTTAATTAGCTTAAACTCCTCAATATCACATATTAATTCCCTTAACCATTTCTCTTCAATAACTCTTATTCCAATAGTTTCCATTGCCAATGCAGTCATTCGCAGTAAGGATAAGGCTTTGAACTTTTCATCTCTAAGATTTATTGTTTCTTCAAAATGTACACTATCCAAATTAAATCTGGATTCAATAAACTCTTTGAATAGGTCCGTTCTTTTTAATATTTGTTTGGGATTATCCGGATTGTATTTCTTGATTATAAGTTGCAAAAAGAATGGGTTAAAAGCTATATCTTCTAACTTGTTCGAGAAAATAGATTGAATGAAATCTTCTCCCTTAAAAGAATACTCTTTAGAAACGAAATCACTGACATCTTTTACGCTAAGCTCTTGTAGAAAAAACTCTTTAAATCCTTTTATTGTTCCTTCACCACGATTAATAGAAAGGTCATAGAAGTTTGTTCTGCAACTAATAACTATTTTTACTTCTTTGTGTTTTTCTGTGAATTGGGCTATTCTTCGTTTTGCTCTATTTAGCGCTGACGGCTCAATTTCGTCAAAACCATCGAGAAATAAAACAACCTTATTTTTTGGAATCGAAATCCATTGGTCGGGTAATATGCTTTCAATAGTGTCCTCTGGAGTATATGTATTTAAGGTCTTGAAGATAGTGTAACATTCTCCCGAATATGCTATTGATATTGCGGTCTCTTTTAGTTCAATGGATTTACCCATTCCAGCACTAGCCAATAACACAATGTGAGTCTCTTTATTAATTAACTCTTGCAAAGTAATCCGTTGTCTATTCTCTCTATTTATTGGAATATCCTTTAACCCCTTAACATCTGTTATGCTTCGTGGGATATAAAGTTTTGCTTTGTTGATTTTTTTAATAAAACAATCTGTTGGCAACAAATACGAAACAGGCTTATCAGTTATTTCTGAAAATGGTGTAAATCTTTTTGATAAATTTGACGATAACTCACTGATGGAATTAGTAATAGCGATATGCATTTGCTCTTGCCCATTTTTTAATGATTCAATATCTTTTTGTAGTATGAATGATTGAAGTACTAGATGATTTAGATAGCTGTCGGTTAATAGGTTATTGGCGACACTACAGGTCATTAACTCGATCTTAAAGAGATTAAGGAGAGCTTTTATATTACCATCAATTTCTTTGTTGAGAGATTGATTAAGAACTACTTGAATAATTTGCTCAGTTCGTGCAGATAATCTAACTAATTCTTTACGCCGAATATCTCCATTGACCGTCCACTTTTTTAATGCTCTCTCAAAAGCTTCTTCAATCTTATCGACAATAGTTTCATTTCCCGATATTTCTTTCAGAATAGACTTTCCGCCTTCAGTAGCTAAGTTTACTAGGAGTCCAACAATAAATGCATCCATTTTATATCTGACAAGTTTGGTATTGGTTAACAACGTTATTATTTCTTAGGTAGGGCAATATGCCAGTAACCACGGGTTCCTTTTTTTCTTTCGATAATGCCTTTTGACTTTAATGCTTCGATATGCTTACCCACCGCGGAACTATTAATATCCAACTCCTTAGCAATCTGCTTTATCGATATTTTATTGTTTTGTTCAATTAATTTTAATACATCTAACTGCCGAGGTGTTATTTCTATTGACCCACCTATTGACCCACCTATTGACCCACCTGTTTTAATTTTTTCAACTTGGTCAGTCACTTGGTCACTTTCTTCAATAAAAACTTGATGGATGGGTAATTCGCATACAAAATGTCTTCTATCAGGATCGTCAGTATCGAATAGTGGTTTTGGAGAGCCGTTATTTTCCATAGCTCTATAAATAGTTGGTAAGCCCGTTCCTCGTCCTTCCGTTAATTCCAGTTCCTTTAAGAATTCACCAATCCTTCTGTTTCGGTAACGTCTGGTTCTAATGATTCCCTTTTCAAAATCAGCTTGTTTTAGGGAAGGATCCACACCGTTGTAACTGATAATCTCAATGGTTGTTGGTAGAACACGAACTTCAATAGGTTCCCTTAATTCGTAGTTACGATGGTAAACAGCATTAGCCAAAGCTTCTTCTAGCGCATCATAAGGATAGTTGTCGATATTGTCTGCTTTTTCGCGATCAGCATATTTTATTACCTTGCCTTTGACCACATTGGTCTTTAAGAAGGATAGGGCATCGATTAATTGCTTTTGAATAGGACCATCAAAAGTCTTTTCATTAAATTGTTTGGCACCGGCTCCTTCCGGGAATACTACCACATCAATTTGAACAGCCGGAAAAAACTTCTTGGGGTTATCTGAGAACATTAATAAACCTACGTTTTTAGGGAAACGATGTTCTTCTGCTCCCTGGCATAAGTTCATAGCCTCGGCCAGTTCTTCAACCGACATACTGGCACTCTCCGTATAGAGTTTGCTTTTGGTTTCATACAAATGCTCACGCATTAGCCCAAAGTTTAACTCTTTAACACTGGCATGTGTATTTACCCTATCATCATAGGGTATCTTAGCCGTTAACTGAATTAACTCTGCTTCTTGTTCGTCATTGGGAATTACCGTATTGGAATACATCCGAATACGATAATTATATGTCTTGTTCTTTTTTACCTTTACATCATCAGGTACTTTATAAGGACGATTGCTACCGGCCGGAACCCAAATAACCAATACCTGTTTATTATCAATTTCCTCTAATGATAAACGAGGCATATAGCTTGGTTGAATTAGCTTACTATATCCAATCATTTCCTTTTCTACCTTTTCCAGTGAATCCGGGTTAAAACCCTTAACTGGACGAACAGGTTTTCCATTCTCTTCTTTTACACCGACTACAATATATCCGCTGCCTTCGTTTTCAAAATCATTGGCAAATGCGCACACCGTTCGCATAATTGTAGTTGGGTTCCAATTTTCTTTAAACTCCATTCTGCTGCCTTCTACTATTTTGCCAGAAAGGAGGTCTTCTATGCTGATTAGGATGCTCATAAAATAGGATATTAAATCTTGCTCTTTAAAACTGGCTTTTTTAATGTATCCATGACAACAGTTTGAATGGAGAAATCAAACCAGCTTGTAAAAAGTTGCCAATCCAATTTTCTTGGCCACAGACTTTTATCAATACACCAATCCATCAATTCATATTCTAAATATTTTTCAATATTTTGCTGTAAATACGCTACTGTTTCCTCAGGATAATCTAATTCTTCAACTAAATAAACATTTGATTTATCATGGCCTGTTATATCTTTAATAGACGATTTTGGTACATCAGGAAATATTTCATTTACCCAATCTAACAATTCAAGCTTTGGTGTGATAATAATGATATCTCTATTAATATTATGGAACATACTCATGCTTTTATCATTTTTTATTGCAATTAAAATGCAAGATACTAAAATATTGAGTTCTATTATTTAGGACATTATTGACTCTAACTCAATAGCCCCTTCGCCCATCATCATCTTATAATGTTCCAAATGATTAGTCTCCTCAAATACCCGCTTGAAAACCTCAAGATACTTAGCTGAAATATCGTCGGGATGTTCAATGAATAAATCATCAGACATAAAATGAGAACCGTCGTTTACCCAACATAAAAGAGATCTACAGATTTCCTGCTCCTCATGAGTTGCAAACTTCTCAATAAGATCATCATCCTTGTAGCCACCTAAAATCTTAAAGTAGTTTTCAATAATTCGTCTCATGGTATTTTGAAGTGTGATACCTGAATTACGCCTCCAGTCTTTAACTTCCTGCCATAATAGTTCATATGACGAATGGATAGGATTTCTGTTTCCGTATGAATGAATTGAAGTAACTTTATCCACCTTTCTTAATATCCAAAACTCGGTATCCGATTGATCTTGCTTTCTTATGTCACTATAAGATACCTCCTTATGAAAATATACATTATGGGTAAAAACAATTATCTGATTTACATTACCAATGCCATTGCGTACATTCTTTATTACTTCTTTTAATAATGAACTTACCACAAAAAGAACATTACTGTCCAAACTAGATATAGGATCATCCACAACAACAATTCGTTCTTCAGAAATATTGGTTTTATCTGTTGAACCTTTAACCAGTTGCAAATAATACAGAAACGTTATAAAGGTTATCTCTCCCTCGCTTAATGTTGACTGAGCTAACGAACCATCTTCACGTTGTATCTGGTAGTGGTTTGGCATAGCAAGAGAGGCTTCAATCCGAAAGTTATTAAAACCATAGCGCCCCAAAATTCTATTTATCTCATCAACTGCAGGCTGTACGCTTGTGGTATGCTTGTTTAGCTCCTTTATCTCATTTTCGAGCTTTAGGTAGACCTGTCTTTTTTCTTGTAATTGTTTATTAATACCCTCAATCCCTTTTTTGAGCGCACTTAATTTACCACTGTATTCATCAACTATATCTTTTGCCTCAAAAGCTAAAAACACTTGTGCTTCTTTGATTACTTTTCCCTTTTCCGTTCTCAGATTTCTTACTAATACATTATGTGATTCAATCTTTATATTTGATTGCTTAATTTCTTCAATTATACGCTGAATAACATCTTCAATAGTAATTAATGCAACACTACGGCTTGGCTCTTTCTCTTTTCCAATTATTACTTCTCGATTTGCAACAATATAACTTTCTAATTCGCGCATTAACTGGGGAAGTGTATCAATATTTATATTGGGTTCTTTCTTAGCCTGTTCTGCAACTAAAACCGATTCTAAATACGAAAGTGTGGCACTAGTGTATAACTCAAATTTGCTCTTTGTGCTTTTTAATTTATCAAGAGCCGCTATGTACAATTCATCAAAGTATTGTTCAAGCATTTGACGGAATGCAGGAGTTATCGTTTGCTGTTGACAAAATGGGCAGGTTTCATCATCGGGTAGAAATGATTTACCCTGATTTACCCAATCGCTATTATTTAGCTTTTCGATAAGTGGCGCAATTCCAACATCCTTTTTTCCAATAATTTTTTGTTGCCAAATATCTTCTGTCTCTAGAGATAATAAGGTAGAAAAATCAAATGTTGGTATGGGATTAATTTCTTCCGGATTCTTTTTAAAAAGTGAGTTTACTTTTGAGACTAATTCATCATAATTTGGCTTAATAAATAAACTTGTATCAATAGCAATAACATGTTCCTTAAAAGTTTCCTTGAGTTTATGGCCAGTTAAGGTACTACCCAATTGATCAACATGCTTTTTATAAACATGCTTCCATAAAGCTTCTTTATACTGAGTTTCTAGGCCTTCTTTCACCTCTTCCCTTTGCTTAAGTGACTCCCTACTCTGCTTCCCTTTATCTGCAATATCCTTAAGTAATATACCTTTGGCTTTAATCAGCTCTATTTGCTCTTTAGTAGCATGCCCCAATGTAAAAACCCCTTCAATATCAGCTTTACCAAAATTATCTTCTCTAAATCTTTTGTTGTAAACAAGCGTTTGTAATGGTTGATTATATGACCAACTCAGTTTACAACCCTCAAAAGCCTCATTATCTGGTTCTTTAATATAGTTCGAAAGGGTCGTTTTCCCAGTTCCGTTTGAACCATAAATAAAGTTGACCTTCTTAAGGTTTTCTAATTCAATTCCAGCTTCATCGTAAGTGGCAATGTTTTTTATAAGCAGAGAATCTATCATATTTAGTTACTTTAGGGTTTGCTCCACATCCTTCACCCTCACTTCTCCACTTATCAATTTTGGCAAAAGGGTAGCGCGGAGATTGGTTAGGGAATTAATTTCTTTATCTTGTTTTGTAATCTTCTTAAATTGCACTTCAGACAACTCATTAAATTTCAATAGAAGCTCATCTTTAGGTAGAGCTATATAGTAATTATTAAAAGCTGCATTCTGAACCCTTTGCCTACCTGATGACCCTACCATATTTAGTATGCAATGATCTCGAAAACTACTCTCTCGTGACAGACATGCAACAAAAGGAGTTTTTATTGCCCCTTTTCCTCTTAATACTATAAATTCAGTAGATCCAAATCCAGATTCTCCATGATTTAAAAAATCTACAATACCTGTTTTGCCATTCTCTAAACAAGGAGTAATACGAGCAAGTAAAATATCACCTTGTTCAAACTTAGATCCACCACTTGTCAATTCTTTTATAATTACTCCATCAATTGAGAAACCACTTGTAGGTAACGCTTTCATATCCGCAAATTTTGCCATACTCCCTTTGGGCAATTTAACTCTGGGGTTGACAGAAAGCGAATCCTCAACAGAACTTACTCTCCACCCCTCCGGCACCCATTTATCCAACTCCTCATTAAACACAAAGGCAGCGGGAAATAGCTTTTGAATAGCCTCAGGCAAAGGCTTACGCTTAGCACCAAGGGCTATACGGCTATTGGCTCTATCTTGCAACTCTTCGGGTATTGCATTGCCGGCAGCCAGGGCATTATCTAGTACCGGATCAAAATCGACAAACCAACTTTTAAACAGGGCTTGTGCCATTTGCTCAAGCGTTTGGTTCATTTGGCGATTGAGCTCTATTTTATCGTCTAAAGAACCAAGGATGTGTGCAATGGCTTTTTGTTCGGGGAGAGGGGGGAGATTTAAAGTAAAGGACTCTATTTGAGAAGGACTCAAATTTGGCTGGCCACTGCCAGAACCTGCCATAAATAAAGCGTTTTCATAGTTTGGTTCAGAAATAACATAATACAAGTAGTTTAAATCTACTTTTGTTTCATCAGGTATGAATTTACCAACTCGTTGATTTAACAATGCAGAATCATCTTCCATACAAACAACTCGGCCAACTCTCCCAACGCTACCTTGCCCTGTCATTGCAATCAACACATCCCCCTTGTTTACAAAGAAACGGTCTAATTTTGCATCAACCATATCTGTAGGGAAATGTTGTGAATCATGAAATCTAACATTACCATTTTGAATGTTTTTAATCTTAACAACTGGCACTCCCGAGATAGAAAAGTCTTTGCTTTTAAACGCGTACCCTCCTTGCAATTTCGCAACATCACCTATACAGACCTCTTCCCACTCACTCACCATAACCCAGCACCTCCATATTTTTACGAATCACCTCATCCAAATCAGCTGATTGATTCATTTGTTTATACAGGGTTTGAGTCAACTCGGTCATTTTGGTTTCGAAGGGGATGCCATCGTCTTCAACATCGGCAGCTCCCACATAACGGCCAGGTGTTAACACATAATCGTGCTTGGCCATATCGGCTTTGGTGGCTGCTTTGCAATAACCGGGTTTGTCTTCGTAGTTTACAGAGATGCCATCAAGGGCGTCCTTACCTTCGCGCCAAGCGTGGTAGGTTTGCGATATTACTGCAATATCTTCTTCGGTCAATTCTTTGTGGGTCCGGTCGGTCATGGAGCCCATGTTGCGGGCATCAATAAAAAGGGTTTCGCCTTGTCGGTTACGGTAGCCACGTTCGTTATCGGCCTTTTTATTCTTGGTTAAAAACCAAAGGCAAACAGGTATTTGTGTGGTGTAAAACAATTGTCCGGGCAGGGAAATCATGCAATCCACCAAATCGTTTTCAATCATCTTTTGGCGTATGGCACCTTCGCCTGTGGTGTTGGAACTCATGGAGCCATTAGCTAATACAAAACCTGCTGTTCCATTTTCGGAGAGCTTGCTTACCATATGCATAATCCATGCATAATTGGCATTACCGGTGGGTGGCACTTCGTAACCATTCCAACGGCCATCGGTGGTGAGCTCATCGGCACCACGCCAGTCCTTTTGGTTAAAGGGCGGATTAGCCAAGATGTAATCGGCTTTTAAATCTTGGTGCTGATCCTTAAAAAAAGTATCGGCCGGCACATCGCCCAAGTTACCTGCAATTCCCCTGATAGCCAGATTCATTTTTGCCAGCTTGTAGGTAGTAGCCGTATATTCCTGCCCGTAAATAGAAATATCCTTTGTATTACCATGGTGGCTTTCTACAAACTTGATGGATTGCACAAACATACCACCCGAACCACAACAGGGATCGTATATTTTGCCTTTGTATGGTTCTATCATTTCGGCCAGCAGATTCACAATACACTTAGGGGTATAGAATTCGCCACCACCCTTACCTTCGGCTGCTGCAAACTTACCAAGGAAATACTCGTACACACGCCCCACCACATCTTCTTGCTTGTCGGCAATGGTGTTGATGTTATTGATGGCATCCAGTAACGAGGAAAGCTTACTGGCATCCAGACCTAATCGTGAGAAATAATTATCGGGCAAAGCACCCTTTAACGATGGGTTGCTTTTCTCGATGGTATTTAAGGAGGTGTCAATGATTAACGCTATGTTGTCTTGTTTGGCATTGGCAATAATATGGCTCCAACGTGATTCCTCAGGCAGAAAGAAAATATTTTTCATATTGTAGAACTCTTTCATCTCTACATATTTCTCTTTCCCTTCCTCAACAAGCTCTTTTTTGCGCTCCTCAAACTTATCACTCACAAATTTTAGGAAGATCAATCCCAATACCACATGTTTGTATTCGCTGCTCTCTACTGTACCTCTTAACTTATTGGCCGAATCCCACAGGGTTTCTTCCATTGATTTTTGCTTGGTTTTTGGGTTTGTTTTTGTTGCCATTTATATATAAAATATTTTATTCCTTGGTTAATTGTAAAAACGATGCTAAATATAAACATAATAGCACAAAGTACCATACCTTATGGCATTACCTTTATGTGTGGCATGTATGGTAATTAGGGTAAAAAAGGCATAAGGGAAGAAATTAAGCTTTTTGATTGTAGAAATCTCTTGCCTTATCAAGTTCACCATAGCTTTTTAAATATAATTTTAAGGCTTGGTTCAAAACTTCACCTATCGGAATCCTTGCATAGTAGGCTACCGATTTGGCATCATTTAATAAACCTGTTTCAAAATAATAGGTGCCTTTTATTTTTTGATGTCTGTTTTTTTCTTTATCAGCTATTTTCTCTTCTTCAATATTATTTTTGGTATCCTGAATCAAAAAGTCTATACCCGATTTAAAATTTTTCTTGCTCATGATAGATTACTTTAGTTTTTGCAATATTTCTTGTGTCAAATTCATATAATCAACTGCTCCATTTGATTTTGGAGCATATTCAAAAATTGACTTACCAACAGAAGGAGCTTCTGCCAGACTTATATTCTCACGTATTACAGTTGAAAATAACTTATCGCCAAAATGAGATTTAATAACTTCAGAAGTATCCTGATGCAGTACTTTTCTCTCGCCATATTGGCATAGTACTATCCCTCCTAATTCAATTTTATTATTGATTCTCCTCCTCACCTTATCTACAACTTCCAGTAGCTTTGAAATACCTTGAATACTTAGGTGGTGCGGTAATAACGGAATGATATAATAGTTGCTAACTACAAGCGCATTTATTGAAATTAAACCAAGGTTAGGACTACAATCTAAAAGTATGAAATCAAAATGATCCTGAATAGGGGCGAGAATTTCCACAAGAAGTTGCTCTTTACCTGGTTCATTTACTAATTCTAAATCCAACGTGCTCACATTTAGCGATGATGGAAGCATAAATAAATTCTCATTCACCTGAACGACTTTTATTGGATCACCTTTAAAAACAGAATAGGTATTTACTGCGGCATTTGAAATACCTAATGAAGTGCCGGCATTACATTGCGCATCCAGATCTATTAATAAAACTCGGTAACTATTGTTGCTAAGAGCTGCAGCAACGCTTACTGCTGTTGTTGTCTTTCCGACACCACCTTTTTGGTTAATAAATGAAACTATCTTTGCCATTGTGTTATATTGTATTTTCGTTACCAACTAAATTCTTCTTCCTCGTTTTATTTTTCTTTTTTTTGGAGGTTCTTCTATATAGCCGGAGCCGCCGTTTGAGATATTTAGGGAGCCAGAGTCGAGATATGAGGATAGTTTATTTAAATCTATTGTAGACTCATTATTTGCCATTTCATCTTCGTTTACACCCATTTTAGTGCTTAGTATTTCGGTTCTCTTATCATGATGCAAAACATACCTAGTACTATCAGAACTTACCTCTTTACCAGCTAGTATTAATCCGCTTAAGCTCTTTAAACCATAAAATGCCGAACCATTGTATTTATTTGCTTGCTCATAATTCATAATCTCTTGAATTTTAAGCTTATTATTATCGGGCAACCTTTTGTTTACCAATAAGGCGAATCTATACAATCGATCCTCTTTTAAATTATCCGGCAATTCTTTGTATGTTGAGTTAATAAATCTTGCATAATTCAAGACATATGCGGTCATATTTTCATTTGCCGGATCAAACCCATCTTTTAGTTTATAATTTAGGTTTAGAAGGCTTTTATAGACATTCCCATTATAACAATTCTTTTTTGCTGCGGTAAAAATCTCATTAACATCAAGTTGCAATCGATTATTTTTTGCTCCTCCATATTGTATGTAATTCATAAGCACTTCCAGCTTTTTATGCTTTTCATTATCCGAAAGAAGATCGTACTTAAGAGTTGACTTGCTCTTTGCACTTACATTACTGATCGCCTGATTTCGCACCGACCTCGAATCATTTTTAGACATATTGTTCAAATACCTATAACTTTCCTCAATAGGACGATTGTATGTAAACATGTGGTCAAATTCCTGCTCAATTTTATGTTTAAACATATCTCTCGAAAAACCACCTTTAACAGCCCCGTCGTTAGTTTGTATATGTTTTGTTATTGGTGAGATTTTTCTTTTGTTATCTGCTGTTTTACGACCAACTATAAAATGTAAATGGGTGTTTATGCCTGGCTTTTTATCTCCTGATTTAACCTTACCTTTTTTTACTTCATCATCTGTGCCTTTATAGTATCTATCCGATTCTAATTTCGCAAACCACCTTACATCCGAACTTGATAGTCCCTTATTAAAATTTTCTGCATAAATTTCAAAAACAGCTCTGCTATATTTCTTTAGTTGCTTTTCATCCTTATTTAAAAACTTAAGTTCGCTTTCCGAAAAATTTAATGATCCTGTATAGTATCTATAATCACCTTTAGCGATACCTTTTTGGTCATAATCAATATTTTCAAGTACCTTATAATCCGGAATAAAATCTTGCCTTTCATTAAACCAAAATTCTTTATCCATTCCTTTTATCAAATCCTCTTTACCCATATATTCGAGGAAACCATTCGCAGAACCGGAGTTTTTTGAGGATACCGCATCAAACTTAATGTATGGCATTCTTCCGGCTTATTAAGTGATTAAATCTCTCCACATCTTCACTCTTAAATCCTGATGACATTGCAGATTTGTTTTCCATGGATCTATACATCACGATTAGCATATTTGTCACAATTACTAATTGTTGTTCTAATTCTGATATCTTAAATGCGCTTTTTCCTTCGGCTTCATCCTTTTCTTGCATGCTTTTCAACATTGCTTTTTGACTTTTTACCATAAATGAAAAAACGTTATTCAGGTAAGACGTTAATTCCTTAAAATCTGAAAGTTTAGCTTGGTTCCCTAACTGCTCATCTATCTTTTTAGATATTATAATAAGCTCATCAAGTAATGGATTCAACTTATTCTTTTCATTATTCGCGATAAATTGGATCACCTGGTCAACTCGTTTAGTGAGTTTTGCAATTTCTTCCCTCGGTGAGAATATAGGTTCGGAAGGATTTATGCCAGTCTTTTTGAAGTATTCAATAGCATAGTTGACAAATTCTACTTGCTTTAATCCATGGCGGGAGGCTAATCGTTTTAATGATGATCGCTCCTGAATTCCAATATTGGTTGTTGTTATAGTCTGTCCCATTTAATATACTTAAATATTATTTAAACTTTTGAATGTTAGTACGTTAACGTTCTATTTAATATTCTAAGAAAACTGAATAATATATATTAAAACATTTATACAGCTGTATTTCAACTCTTTACGCAGTAAAGCCTTCCAATAAAACAGAACACTTTCTGTTCCCGCTTGCCTAACTTAAACTTCTTCAGTAGACATTATTTCAAAGTATTCATTGCTATTTCTTTTTATGTCTTTTCCTTCTTTAGATGGATTAAAAAGAAACCCCTTTAATTTGCAGAAATCTTTCATGTATTTTTTAAATGCCGTAGGTGAGAATTTTCTTTTTTCTAGCTCAGACAAAGACGATTGAAATAAATTATAGAGGGTCTTCCTAGATATTTCTTTGTCAATAAAATCATGACAATTTTCTTCTGCCCATTCTAAAAATGATTCATTGATAGATGCTCGTAGTTGATTTCGTCTTATATTTTGTTTAGGCGCTTCAATTAACCCAAACTTCAAATAAGCCTTTACACATTGAGCCATAAAATTGTAAAATCGATTTTTCTGTTCCCAACTCCAATTCTTACACAATAATTCCTGATCGAAATCATCGGTTGGCTTTCTATGTGGCCCATAGTAATCTGAAAAACACATATAAAAATACCTTCTATCTTTTGAAAACGAAGGATCCAACATAGCATAATTGGTTGTAACATAGAATTTAACAGACCGATCCTTATCAAGAACATTTACATCCTGGAATTTTTTATTGATATCGATTTTTCCGGTTATCCATGTGTATAGTTGTCCAAAATCAAAATACTTTGATGCATCATCAAAGAAAACCAGTCTAGTTGTCTGATTCATTCCACCTAACAAATGTTTATCGTGCAGGAAATCCTTCTGTCTTGCCCCCCTATAATAGGTAGATAACATTTCGATTAAGGCTGTTCCTAACAATGATTTTCCGGTACCTCCATGTTCTTCTTGTTTATTTCTTTCAATAAAATCAGTAGCAATAACGGCTTTCCTTTCGCTATTTTCACGAAACGTATGTAATAAATATCCTATTCCGGTAATTTTATTTATCACATGCTGATCAATTTCAATTTTCTGTTCTTCTGTTAAGCTTTCTTGAGGTAGTCGCCAATGAACGTTAGAGGTGGCAAATACAAAGTCTAAAAAATCGCAATATCCTTTATTAAAAGATACATGTAGACGACTAGAATCAGTCTCGGCGATTGCAAAATAGTCCTTTTCAAGAACAGGGAACCAATCAATTGTGTTAGTATCCCATATGTAAGAAGAAAAATTTTCATAGCTTATTTCCTCAATATTTACCTGATTAATCCTCCAGACTTTCCCATTAAAAAAGAAATACTCTACTCCCAACTCTCCATTAAACTCCTGGAGTTTCCTTTTTTGCTCCAGATTAGAAAACGTAGACTGACTAAAATAATAATTTGATCCTTGATATATCTTTTCCAAATCATCCGCTAATCCACGTTTCTTCATTTCATTAATGACTATATCCTTAATATCATTAGAACTAAGCTCCTCAATAATAGATCCTTTTCTAATTCGAATATATTTTTCTTGCCCTTCAATTTTATATTTGAAAATGCCAGCTTGATTTAATGACGAATAAAGATTTGAAAAAATCACTTTCTTTTTTTCACCGCTAGTCATAACAATATTTTCAACATTAATAGCAATTCTATTCTGTGTTATAGCTTGGTCAATCAGACATTCAAATTGTTGAATTGTATAATGGTTGAAGTAACAAGAAATCCCTTTGCATATTTTACTATTTGAACCTGTTTTACTTTTCAATTTTTTTGGTAATATAATATGCTTAATAAATGGGTAGTTGTATAAGAATTCACCAATTTTATTTTTATCTAATTCTTCACTATCACCAACCAATAGAAGATTACTACACCGAGCTTTAAGTTTACTTATTTGCTCTTGAGTTAACTTTGATAGATCTTCAGTAAGTCCTACTGCATAATATCCCTTTGCTCTCAAAAACCTAACATCGATTTCTTGAAATGTGATTAGTATTTCTTGAGCGAAATTCGGCAATTGATTGAAGCCTAAGATTCCCCTTTCCGCTTTTACTATTATTTTTAAAGGTTTCTTACTTATATGTCTTATTCGATTAAATTCATGTAATAAATAGCCTTGATCGTCTATGGCGGAATCTAACTTAAAATCAGACATATTACTTCTTTCTTTTAACATATTCATCTATAGATGACTTCGGAACTCTTGATCCATCTAATGTAGTTGAGATTGAACCTGTTTTAATTAAGCGCATCAAAGTATTGTAACAAACTCCTAATAATTTAGCAGCCTCTTTTTTTGATAATAAGGTGTCTTCTTTGGGTTGTTCTATCGCTTTAATCCTTTCATATTTTCTTAATGTATTCAAAAGAATACTTTCCAACTGATATCGTGGAATATTAACAAATTCAATTTTTTCTTTTTCCATATGAATATTGATTATATTTGAAATAATAATGATTAGCAGCATGTCATAAATATAGATTATTCCACAAATATAGAAAATAATTTAAATATACACTTTCATAATGTTATTACTTTAAAAATTTTAGATTTAGACATAATCAATATGCTTGAAAATTTTAATGAATTCATATTAGAGAAGATTAGGAAACGTAATATATCTACCGAGGATCTTTCAAAGTCTATAGGGATAAGTCGCAGTGGATTGTACAAATTATTGGATAATCCATCATCCATTAAACTTTCGGTATTTATGGAGTTATGTTCTCAATTGAATATTGAAATAAATGAAGCATTAGGGATTGATAATCACACAATACATAGTAATGACATTGTTGATAGAACTCAATTGCGTTATTTATCAGGAGTACTGAACATTCATAATTATGAAGAATCTGACTTGGCTTTATTCTTAAAGGTTTCTATGAAAGATTTATTTTCATTTGTAAATTCTACCTCTTTTGGAATCATGCAATTAAGAAGTGTTTGCAGTTTCTTTAAGATCCCAACAGATATATTTTACAAAGAGCAATATAAAATTGACTATAAAAATATCAAGGCAGGCGATTACATTAACCACAATGCATTAATAGGAAGATCACAGAGGCTGGTTAATTTTTGGAATGAAGCCCTTCAGATAAAAATATATTTAATTGACACTATTAATTCTATATTCCCCAAGAAGCATAACTTAACAATATTGGATTCAGAGTATATCGAATTAATTGAAAATTTTGCAGACATATCGAATTTTCCAGTACATATAGTTTGTAAGAATGTCAATCTACCTGTGGTGTTTCTTTCTAATTATCCTAATCATTCAAAACCAATTCAAGTTAATATTGAAGATGTTGCAAATAGAGTATATCAAAAATATTTACTTGATTATAAATTGTCCGTGCATGACTTTATATGGGTAGAATTATCCTATTTCTCGGAAGGCATTTTGAATGTTTCTTTTGTCAAATCAGAATCTTCGAAAAAATTCAGTTCGCCAAAGTGGTATACTATAAGAGGTGTTGATGATAGAAATATTAATATTGACTCTGCGAAATTAAAGAGTTTTTTAAATATTCACTAAAGCTTATGATTATATACAACGTTATACGTACGATGTAGCAGCAGAAATTTTCCGCGTAATTTTCAAATAGGAGATTTAAGCTCAGAAGCTTAGTTTATTAAAAAGATATATAATTGGATTACATTTTTTCCCTTATGCCTATTTAGTTATGTTAAAAAAGGCATAAGGGAAAAAATACAGAATTGAAAACAAAGAAATTGCCAATTAGTCAAATGAACTATTGAACTTTAAATGCACTAACATTGAACTAATTTAATGTCTTGATATTGAATAAAATAGCAACACCCAGTACAGTAGTACAAATTACATAGTATTTTAATGTAGTTATATTATTATAATTATAAAAACAAAAAAGTTTAACAATCGTTTATACAAAACATTATATTTGCGACATAACAATCTGGAAATAAAGACACTATCAGACCAGGGTTCGAAACCCTGCAGCTCCACGGAAAACAAAAAAACCACTCTTAAAAAAGGAGTGGTTTTTTTGTTTTATTGTGTGGTAATAGTGTTTGAATTCTTTCATTTCAGTTATCCAATCTGCTACTTTCAGTAATTCTTCAAAAATACTTTTTTACCTGCGCCCAAGGCACGAAAAGCCAAACCGATTGCAGCTGTTGTTTTGCCTTTACCATCGCCGGTATAAACTTGAATATATCCTTTCACCTCAGAGCTGAACTATTACACGTTTCCTTTTCCCAGACCAAAGAACCGACCTAGGCCTCTCTTTTTGTTTCCTTTTCCGCGCCCGGAGCCAACTCCCTGTCCACCTCCAGCCCCTTGTCCTGAGCCATCTCTTCTGCGTGTACCAGTAGAATTATCGGCTTCCTCAGTCCTATTTCTACCTTGCCCTTCGGGGTTACATGTACCCATCCTACGTTCTGTTTGCGACCCTTTACCTTCGGGTCCTGTTTTGTCTAATCGTGGCATATCTATTTTATTAAAAAGAGTAAAGGCAAATTTAAGCTAACCTACACTTGGCCTCATCTTACGCATGGCCACCACAAAAAAGACATTTGCTACTACAGTACAGCAAAACATGGTAATGCCTGTGGGTATTAAATCTCCGGTATGGAAAAGCGCCATAACACTGCCAATAATAAAGCTGAGTAGGAAACGCATGATGCCTATGGTAGCATTGGCCGACCCGCTTACCTTAGGATTAATATTGAGTATTGTTGCCGTTCCGTTTCCAAATATCAAGCCCAGGCTACCCACAAATAATACGACACCTATAAATACAGCCCAAAAAGATGGATCGGGTTGAAGAACTGAAAAAAGTAAAATAATACCCCCAATTAATTGGATAACCAAACCAACCCGAAGCATATACTTGGGCTCGTAACGTTTTAACAACTGCGTGTTTAAAAACGACAACAGGATATTAAGCACAACATTAGAACCGAACAGAAGTGGGAACTTACTCGCTTCGATATTAAAATATCCGAGGTAAATAAATGATGCTCCCGTGAGGAAAATATACATACCGGCCATGGAAAAGCTGATGGCAAACAACATGATAACGGATTGACTGTCGCTAAAAAATACTTTATATTTTCTTAATATCTGCTGAGTGGATATTTTTCGGGTTATCAAGGCTTTATCCCTAGACTCGGGAATAAGGATGAAAAATGCGATAAACAATACTATTGCGAAAGCAAACATAAAAAAGAAAACACCTTGCCATCCCTTGTGATGGATGAGTACAGCACCAATTACTGGAGCAAGCAACGGAGCAAGCATCATCATCATGCTAATAATGGTAACAAATTTAGCCACCTGCTTACCCGAATACCAATCGCGTATAAAAACATTGGCCGTAACGGTAGCAAAACCGCCTCCAAAGGCCTGAGTCACTCTAAAAATCAACAACAATTCAATGCTATCGCAAAAAGGAATAATGGACGATGATAAACCGTAAAGAGCCACACCTGTTAAGGCAATTGGCTTCCGACCAAAGGAATCGGACAAGGGACCGCCAAAAAAATTACCCACGGCAAAGCCTAAAAAATACAAGGTAATGGTGAGTTCAACCACGCCCATACTAACCCCAAAAAATGTAGCCATCAATGGCATAGCGGCCAAATACGAGTCGATGGCAAAAGGTGACATGGTAACCAGTGCCGCCAAAAGCACCATTAATAAAAGCGGACGTTTAGTATGTATATTTTGCATAGAACAGATCAAAAAGCAGTAGTGATTACGCAGCAAGAACGCTTGGGTGTTTAAAAAAGATATGGAGCAACATTAAGCACAAAAAGTACCCTTGCCATCGTTTTAAATCAAAATGCCAAAAATACATTTTTGAAAACACCGCGCCTTTATTTGTTCTGCATTATCCGTTCATATTTAAGCTCAATATTGTTGCTTGGATAATAAAACAACAAAGCAAATACGTTAACAATGTCTTTTAACACATGATTGCCCAGCCTGTTTAAATACCCTTTAAATGAAGTTTTATACATAGCATAAGCCACCCCCATGGCGGCTAACAAAACATATACAAGCATAGGTGCAGCACATTTTAGTAAAACAGAAAGTAGAATAGAGGCAATTAGAAATATCAAAGTTGGGTCGCTTGTAAGCATACGTTTGCGCACATATTTATTAAAAATGTTGTCGCGGTACAAAATAACGCGCGGATACACTTGCGAACCATCAAAAACAGAACGCCATAAGCGCTTTTTATCCTTGTAATCAATGGTATGATGATTGGCCATGAGTTCTTTTTTTCGGAGTAGGGGAATGCCATTTTTAGCCAAACGGTAGCCCAAATCCAAATCCTGACCCTTTTTGTATTTGTTGCGCATTCCACCCACACTTTCCCAATGTGTACGCTTTATGGCAAACAGTCCACCTGTAGTATATTGAATGGTATCCTTTTCGACGTAAATTTTACGATAAAAGTCCTTTCTTAAAAAAACACCATCATTATCGTAATAATAATTCATAAAATTACCCGAAACAAACTCATGCTTTAGTTCACCGTTTTTGTCAAGAATCAAATTCAGAAAATCAGGATTAATTTCCATGTCGCCATCCAAAAATATCAGACTTTGGCCTTGTGCTTCTTTAACGCCAATGTTACGAGCTATGGCCGCATTGCATATTCCGGTTATCAAAAAACATTTTACCAAATCAAACTGCTTGGCAACATTTAAACTATCATCGGTCGATTGCGAATCCACATAAATAATCTCTGCCTGTAATCCACATTCTTTTATGGCCTTTACCGTGCTTTTTAAACATAACTTTAAACGCCAGCCCTCGTTGCGACCTATAATAATAAATGAAACTGTTACAGCCTTGGTATCAATCTCTATATTTGATTTTTGATCGTTTATTAACATCTTAGATTTATAATTTGATGAAGATTAAGGGATTAAAGGATTAAAGGATTAATACTGATTTACTGTTAACTGTTAACTGTTAACTGATCCCTGTTAACTGATTACTGTTAACTGATTACTGTTAACTGATCCCTGTTAACTGATTAGAGTTTAGATACGAGGTTACGTTTTCTATAAAAAGCAAACACCGTACGTAATATTTGAAGTCCTATTGCAGGTATAAAAACCAATTTAGGTGCGTGTGATTTATAATAATGATAGGTCATTTTTAAACTCGTTTGCGAATACGGGTTAAAAAACGATTTAAAAAAGGTACGGCTCGATTGCTTTATAAAACTCTTTCCCCCACCTGTATCTTCAACAAACGAATACACCACAACATCATAGCTTATAAGGCAACGATAGCCTGCCTTTTGTATCCTCAGCGCCAAATCGAAATCCGAAGCATATTGAACAAACTGCTCATTATAACCGCCTACCTCTTCAAAAATAGATACAGGAATCAATGTTCCCCTGCCGTTTAAGCATTTGGTAGCATGCAGACCACTAAGCCCATCTGGCAAAGGGCTAAAAGCTTTATGATATTTTATCTCCTTGGCCTTCCACCATGCAATATTCTTGATACCCGAAAAAAAGATATAATCCTTTTGTTTTTTTATCAAATTTAAAGTGCCGATAGTTGCATCTGGGTTTTGTTTATGAAGTTCAACCATGCGTTCAACCAGCGTAGAATCAAACAGCGTGTCGTCGTTTAGGGTAAGTATCAACTCTGCCCCTTTTTCGATGGCGGCATAACAACCTTGGTTCATCGATTTTGTCCACCACCAATCACCGGTACCCTTAACAAGAATAACTTCGGGAAAGTTTTGCTGCACATATTCATAAGTACCATCGCTAGATCCATCATCCACCAATACTACACCCATGTTTTTATACGTTTGTTTTTGAAGCTGTTGCAAGCACTGAATAGTGTATGCTTTGCGGTTAAAAACAGCTATTACAACAAATATTTTCATTCTCTTTTAAGGTTAAAGTTTAGAGTTCAGAGTTTCTAAATTACGAGTTAAAAGTTTTGGGCTACTGAGTATTGCTAACTGTCCACTGATTACCGATAACTGATTACCGATAACTGATTACTGTTGACTGTTAACTGTGGACTGATTACCGCCTGCAAATAAAATACTCATCATTGTTAGTGATATAAAAAAAACCTTGGTGAAATATATTTGCGAAAAACCAATCAAAGCTATAGTAAGCAAGGCAAACAAGGCCATTCTTTTATTCACCCCATAGGCGATACACATGCGATAAAAACTAAGGTACACCAAATAAAAATACAATACAAAGGCAATACCGCCATACATAACCAACTGATTGCTAACTCCATTGTTGCGATGCATTGCGCGCGCGTCCTTTTCTCCGTCGTACCGGGTACTCTGCGATCTTCCCATGCCAAAAAAGGGATGGTTCGTAAAATCCATAAAATCGATCATTCCACTTTTAAATCGTGTATTGTAAGTCTGGTCAGTATAGTTCATCGTACTAATAACCTTATTACCCATAAAATCGAAGCTGAAAAAACCATAAATACCCGCAACCAAAACAAAAGGCACCAAAATGTATTTGGTTCCTCTATCGCGATTTAGCAGCAGGTAAAAAACAACGAGACATGCCAAAACTAATAGTCCTGAGGTAGAGAAAGTGGATACCACACCAAGCATGAGTATCCTATTTTTTTTGTTATTCAGTTTACCTGTGATGATTATATTGAACAACAGAGCAATTATCAGAAAGCCCGAAAAAGCCCCCGGCTCCCAAAACGGTCCAGAGTTTCGTTTGAGCCAAATCAGACCTTCGCCCTTTGCATTAAAAGTATAAATGATAATGCTAGGCCAATACTTATAACCTTCGTCTTCTATAAATGGGTTATCGAAGATGGGCGCTATGGTATTTTCCATAAAGCGCTCTAATGCTCCATTATACGAGGCCAAATAAAATACCAAACTTGTCAACACTGAAAATATCAGGATATTGATATAGTATTCAGGTGTTTTCCTACCCACCGCCCTTATGGTTAGATAGGCAAACAGCAGACGCGCATGCATTCCTAAAAATGTTTTTGCCGGCAACTCATAAAACTTCAGCATCTGTCCCATCTGAATAACAAGTACGAACACTAAATAATAAACAAAAAAACGATCTAGTTTTCGTTTGCGGAGAATGAAAACCGTTGCCGGAAACGCCAAAAAAACAATCATCACAGCGATGTGCGCCCTGTAAAAGAAAGGAACTCCCGAAAATGCAATGAGCAAATATACAAGTGTGTAATTCGTTATTTTACTTAGATTGAGCATCGTATTATAATAGTTGTTTTAAGTTTTAGGCTAAGGGCATGGAGCGAGGGGCTTAAAGACTCTCCTTTCTGTTTACTGATAACTGTTTACTGATAACTGTTTACTGATAACTGTTTACTGATAACTGCTCACTGGTAACTGTTCACTGATAACTGTTTTATACAGCTCAATATACTGTTTTGAAACATCTTCAATGTTAAATTTATTTTTTACAGATTGCTGCGCCTGTTGCGACAACTCACTGTTATTTTCGGTATCGCAGCAAAACTTTATTCCACGGGCCAAGTCATCCACATCTCTATCCTTTGCCAAGAAACCATTTTTACGATGGGTTATCATATCTGAATTGCCTCCAATTTCAAAAGCCACCACAGGTGTGGCGCAAGCTAAACTTTCCATAATCAGGTTCGACAAATTTTCCTGTAACGAAGGCACCACCGATATATCGACCGCCGATATATATTCAATTAATAATGCATCGTTATTTATCTCGCCCAAAAAATAAGTTTTCAAACCGCCTACCGAATCCTCGGTACTTTTCTCGCCCATTACCACCAGCTCATACTCCTCAGGATTGCATTGCCTCAAGGCCTGGCTAATGTATTTATAACCTTTACGGGGCTCCGACATCACACCTACGGCAGCAAATAAAATAAGCTTTTTATCTGTAGGTAATCCCAGTTTTTTTCTGCTTTCCAAAGCATTAAGTGGGGCAAATTGTTCGGTGTTGATTCCATTGGGCAAATTTACCACCTTATGACCTTGAGCAATGGCACTTTTGGCTACACAATCTCTCATCCAGGTGCTTAAGCCTATAAAAGTAAGATTATTCACAGTGGCCAAAACTTCTTTTTTAGTCTGCAAATGTTTGAAGCTTAATCCATGCTCTCCATCGTTTTTTAAAATGGGACAATGGCCACATGCCTCAACATACCTACCACATTCCCCATCGTAATGGCAACCTCCTGTAAACCACCACATGTCATGCAACGAGACAACCACTGGTATCTTGATTCCCTTTAGCGCATTCAAATCCATAAAACCTCTGTTGGTCCAATGCAGATGAATAAGGTCGGGTTTTGCCTTTTCTATTTTTTTACGAATAGAATGGGCTGGACTTCCTAAAGAAAACATATTGTTGGCTCCCCCAGCATAAAGTTTTATTTTAAGCTTTTCGAGCTTCACAAATACCTTGGTCCATCTTTTATTTAGTCCGCCGGGATAAACATCAACCACCGTAGCGTCGTTGGTACGTTTGGCGCCCACCCACATTTCGCACTCAACACCAGCATTGCTCAAGCCTTGATGAAGACGGTAGGCTGCCCTTCCGGCACCAAAAAAATCTTTTCCACAGAGTTGGAGTATCTTCATTGGTTTTACTCGTGTTACAGGTGATGTATTAATATTGTATTTCGTTAAATTATATCTTTTTAATTTTAAGCTCTATTCATTTTACTACGTTTGAATGTATTCCAACAGCACATCCACATTTCTATTTATATCAAACTTTTCTTTAAAATATTCTTCACCATTTCTTAATATCTCACTCCTATCCTCCCCTTCCATCAGGCGTTGCAATTCTTCTTGCATTTTATTCAGGTCGCCAGCAAAGCAATATCCGGCTTTGGTTTCGGTAAACACCGCATCTGGATCCACATGCAGGCTCATCACCACGGTATTAAAGTACCAACTTTGAATAAAAGTATTTGGCATTCCCTCGCTTAAGCTGGTATTTACAAATACTTTGGCTTTTGCGAACCATTCGTTTGCTTGCTCATAAGCCACTGGCCCCAACGCAGTTAAATTTTCAGGGACTATATCCTGAACAATCTCATTACATGCAGAACCCAACATCACAAAATCCCATCTGGAGCCTAACATCTGTTTGGCCAATTCAACAAATAACCCGGGTTGCTTTGTAGGATGATTATTACCTACCCATAAAACCACATTCTGCTTTTCAACAGCCATGCTACCATCCCCTATAAACGAATTGGGAATGAGCTTGGGAAGAACACCAAAATTAGCTTTATATGCATCGAACTGATATTGGTTTTGGCAAACCACGTATTTCACTTTCCTTTTTGTGAATTCAATCAGTCCGTCCAGCAAAAATAAATCAACACCTCGTATCCACTTTTTAACAATGCTCGAATAGGCCGTATTTTTTAGGGTATCCGTATATTTATTTTTTTTCGTATCCTCATCGCCGGCCAGTGCGTATATCATTTTACGCTTATTCTTTTTAGCAAATAAATAGGTAGATGCTGTAAGCGCAAAATCGGTTCGCTGATAGTAATACTTTGAATTCGTATTTTTCAAAATCCTTAGCACATCAAAAAACTCGAGTGTGCGGATGGTTCTTTTGCGATAATAATGGTATTTTATATTTTTATTATAATAGACAGATGATTCCATCTGCTGCTCCTTACCTACCCCTGCACAAACTAACTCTACTTTCCAACCTCGTTGCAAAAATGCTTGTGTTAGGTAATGAACCTGTATTTCGGCACCACCAGTGCTGAAGGTTACAAAGTGCGGTATCACAAAACATATGCTTTTTTCATTCGGGCTCATAGAGCTTAGTTTTCTTAAACCCACTACTTGGGCTTATTGTAGCTGGTATAATAATCGTAACGATATTTTTTTCCTTCGAGCTTACTTGCGTTTAATACAAGTCCTAAATTAGAAAAACCTTTTTGTCTTACCTCATTAATAACTGTACTCAATACTTTTTGATTGGTAAACTTTTCGCGTACTACAAATAAATTCACATCGGCATATTTCATTAGCATATAACCATCGCTTAAAACACCAATGGGGGGTGTATCCACGATAATACAATCGTACATCTCGCGCAAACGTTCAAACAACTCGGCTGTCAGGTTACTTCCTATTAATTCCAATGGATTTGGCGGTACAAGTCCTGGAGAAATAAAATGCAGGTTTTCGATATCGGACACATTCAATATCTCCTCTAGCGATTTATCTTTTAGGTAATACGAACTCAAACCTATTTTTGTATCATGTTTGAAATCCGCAAACTGACCCAACTTTCGTAAATCGTACCCAATAACCACTGTTTTTTTACCCATATTGGCCATGGACACAGCTAGGTTGTTGGCCACAAAACTTTTGCCTTCGCCAGCCACACATGAGGTAACCAATATTACTTTTTGTTTTCCTCCTTCGTTAAAAAAGGTCAAGTTGGTGCGGATAGATCTAAACGTTTCGGCTATAATGGATGATGGATTATTATGGACAACAAGGTTACTGTCCTTATCGTCGCGCTTAACCACGGTACCCACAAAGGGTGTGTCGTTGAATCTATCTGTAAGATCTTGTTCATTCCTCACTCTATCATCGGCCACGCTAGCAATAACTAACACAACGGTTGGCAGCAACAAACCCAAAAATATAGCCATCAGAAAATGTATCTGCGTATTCGGAAAGACTTTTTCGAGTAAACGGGCAGGTTCTACTATTTCGTGCTCGGGCAGGTTACCGGCCTTAGCAATTTGCGCTTCAGCACGTTTTTCGAGTAAAAAAGTGTAAATGGCATCATTTAATTTAAATTTACGCTCCATGCCCACTAAGGCACGTTCTGTTTTTGGTAACGATTCTACCTGTTTTTCTAATTCCTTAATCTGATCCCCAAACTTCGCCACTTCACGCTTCAGCGATTCTTTCGAAAAAGATATATTGTCCATGATACTATTTCGCAGATTTTCAATTTTAATTTGCAGATTCTCAAAGAAAGGACCTTTTTGCTGATTTCTGGAAACTAAATCATTACGCTGATTCGACAGTATTAATAAGTCCCTAATAAACTCATTGATGGTTGTATTGGTAAGACCTATAGATGAGGGGACTACAATTTTACTGTAATCATCATCCTGCTTAAAGTAATCGTCGAGGTACTCATAGTAATTAAAAGCTCGTTCGGTGCTACTTTTTTGTATTTCTAATTGCTGCAAGCGCTCCAAAACCCGCATGGCTTTGGTGTTGATGTCCATCACCTGGTTGGTTGATCTAAACTCTTCTAGATTACTCTCGGCAAAGCTCAAGGAATCCGATATCTCCTCCAACTGGCGATTGATAAAAGCAATCGTATTTGAAGCCAAATGATTTTTTCGTTCAAGATTCTTTTCTAAATACAAATCGGTGAGAGCACGAATAAAATCGACACCTTTTGCGGGCGATTCAAGTTTTAATGATAATTGAACCACGCTAACTTCCAGGTTTACTGGATTAACTTTTAAATTGGTTTGGTATTGCCTCACCAACTTTTCGGTATCTAAAAATTTAAAAGAATATACTTTTCCGGCAATATTTTTTAAATTAACATCGGAGTTCATGTAAATTTTAAATTTATAATCTTCGCCTTCGATTACGGAAGATTGAAAAAACTCTTCGTTTATTTCAATTTGCTTAGTGGTAGAATATCCCTTACCCAGCTCATAATTAAATATTTTATAGTCTTTTTCGTTTAACGTTAGCATAAACTTTCCGTCCTCTTTAAAAACTAGCTCAAAATTTACATCTGCAATTTGGTTGTGCAGCGAATCAATAACAACCACAAATGGCGAATCTTTATAAATCTCGTGATTCATAAAGTTGCCCACCATATAATATTCTGTTTCAAGATTAAGAATTTTAATGGCTTGACGAATCAAGGGGGAGGAATTGAGAATGAGCATTTCATTTTTAAAATTGCTTTTTTGGTCGAACATGCTAAAACTCTGCATAAACTCCACTGCTTTTTGTCCACCCATACGGTTATCGTCCTTAATGTAAACACTGGACGAAACCAAATACTTTGGCTTCAACACCTTTAAAGATGCCGCCGCCAGTAAGGATAAGAAAATTAAGGACACGGCAAACCACATCCAATTTTTCAACAAATGCCCAAATACTCTTCTTAAATCCAGAAAGCTATCGTTATCTACGTTATTTTTTATACTCATTTACCTACGTAATTAGCCACTAAAACAATGGTTGTGATTGAACTTAAGACAAGTGCCCACGGAAAAGCTTCAAAACCCCATTGACGTCGTTTCAACGGCTCTATGTACAAAACGTCATCGGCCTGGATGTAAAGTTCGTCTTGCCCCAAAAGTGCCAGCTCAGTAAGGTTAACTCTTTTTCGCACTACCTCATTGTTAACGTCCCTAACAATCACCACTTCTTTTCGATTGCCATATTCCGTTATGTCGCCGGCCATTCCCAGAGCCTGAAAAACATTTAAATATTCGGAAGCATAAAAATACCGTCCAGGATGGCTTACACTGCCCAAAACGGTAATGCTTTTATTTACAAAGGTAACTTTGATGGAAGGGGTGTTCAGATAATTCTCCAACTGCTTCCTGATTTCTTCAGCAGCCTGATCGGTGGTTAGTCCTACCACTTTACTTGCACCCACAATAGGCAATTTCACTTCTCCATCTTTATTCACGGTATAGGAAACCATCGCCAAATCGGCCTCGGTTCTTCCTCCACCGTATCTATTGGGATCGTTACTCATAAAGTTAATATTCCCATCGTCGAAACTGGATACCTGAATGTAAATTTGATCGAATACCCGTATAGTGTTCACAGACTTTATGTTAGAAAACGATTTATCGCCCGAATCCTTTTTCGCATCTTGCAGATAAATACTTTCCTTTTGCGAAACGCAGCCGGTTACAAATAATATGGCAATAATAAATAAGGAAATATTCCTCATAACGTTGTGTTTTTATTTAATTAGAAGGTCGAAAATATTTAATATTTCGCAATAAATACTTTTTTTTTTACGAAACTAACCATTTCCATTGCCAATATGTTTACAATCATAGAAAGTTGATAAAACCGTAACTTAAAAGGAATTGGCGTATGACATATCAAAAAAACAAAAAAAGGTATCGTAAAAATAACGATACCTGATAATTTAAATCTTTTTAAATAATAACATTGTTTCTTTTAACCGACATATCATGCCGTTTTTATTCGATAAGTAACATCCACCTTGCCCTTTGAAATATCGTTCAACTTACCTTTGATAAGCCGTTTTTTTAATGGCGAAAGATGATCAATAAAAAGCTTACCCTCCACATGGTCGTATTCGTGCTGCACCACCCTTGCGGCAAAGCCTTCCAGCTCTTCAGTAAGAAGCTCAAAGTTTTCATTTTCGTACTCTACGGTTATTTTTTTCGGTCTCTTTACCTCTTCACGAATCCCCGGCAAACTCAAACAACCTTCCGATTCCAAACATTGGTCCTTGCCATGATCAATAATAATGGGGTTGATCAACACGCGCTTAAAGCCTTCAAGCTCTGGATATTCATCCGACAAAGGATCAGCATCTATTACGATGAGTCGGATATTTTTACCTATTTGCGGTGCCGCCAGTCCAATTCCGTCGGATTCATACATGGTTTCCCACATATTTTCTATCAGCTTTTCCAAGCCTTCGTAATTTTCGTCTATTTCGTCCGACATCTTTCGCAGCACAGGATGCCCATAAACAACTACCGGTAATATCATATAAAATTTTCTTTAAAATCTATAATTCTGTTCTAAATACGATTGCAAAATAATGGTAGCACTTATTTTATCCACCAATGCTTTATTTTGCCTAGCCTTTTTTTTAAGGCCTCCATCAATCATGGTCTGAAACGCTATTTTCGATGTATATCGCTCATCCACCCATTCAACAGGCATTTGGGGGAATTTGTTTTTTAAACGATTAAAAAAAGGTTGGATAAAACGCATCGAGTCAGAATCAGCGCCCGAAGCTTGCCGGGGGTAGCCCAGCAAAATTAAATCTACCTGCTCTGTAGCGAAGTATTTCTCCAAAAAATCTATCAAAGTGTGAGAAGGTACGGTATCCAAACCGTTTGCTATTATTTGCAAGGGATCGGTAACTGCCAATCCTGCTCTTTTTTGCCCGTAATCAATTGCTATAATCCTACCCACCAATATTATTTTAAAAGTACAAAAGTAATCGTTTTTATTGAAAGTAAAAAAGCCGATCGCATATCGAAATTCGAATACGTTCGACTTTAAAATATCATTTAATCCTTTTTAAAATTTGAATATATCGGATTCTACATGGGCTTTTTGCATGATGTCCATCATTTTGGAGACAATATCAGGATGCTCGGTAGCTACATCGTTTTCCTCTCCTAAATCACTGTTCAAATCGTAGAGTTCTATCGGAGCATCGGGGTTTTTAGAAATACCGTACTTCACGGCTTTCCACTGCCCCATTCGCACTGCTTTACGTCCACCCTTTTCAGGATATTCCCAATATAAATACTCATGTTCTTTTTGCTCACCCTGGCCTGTTAAGCTAGGCAATAAAGAAATACCATCAATATTATCAGGATTCGCTACATCTACTATTTCGGTAAAAGTGGGTAGCATATCCCAAAACGCCGAAATATGATCAGATGTTGTTCCCGGTTTAATAATTCCTGGCCAGCTGGCTACAAAAGGAACACGGATTCCACCTTCGTACAAATCGCGTTTATAACCTTTAAAAGGTCCATTACTGTTAAAGTAATCAGGTTGGGCACCGCCCTCCAGGTGGGGTCCATTGTCGGAAGTAAATATGATCAAGGTATTATCGGCCAAACCCAATTCTTTAACTTTAGCTACTATTTCGCCAACCTGTGTATCTAACAAATTAATCATAGCAGCAAAAGCGGTATGTGATTCGGGTTGCGAGCCGTAACCTCCTTTTCGGAATTCACTCCCACTATCTACCCCTTTAAAATCATGCTCAGGATCGAACTTACCACGATATTTGGCCATATACTCCTCAGGAGCAAACAGCTCGGCATGGGGTATGATGGAGGGCACGTACAAAAAGAAGGGTTTATCCTTGTTGTCGTCGATAAACTTTAGCGTTTTTTCGTGAATAAGGTCAGGACCATAAACACCCGTTTTACCGTCGGCATTGGCTTCAAGAACAAGGCTGTCCTGGTTGGAACGCAGAAAGTCAGGATAATAATGATGCCCCAGTTTTTGGCAGTTGTAACCAAAAAACACATCAAAACCCTGGTTGTTGGCGTCGCCCTCGGATCCAGGGTATCCCAATCCCCATTTCCCGAAAGCTCCTGTTGTATAACCTACTTCTTTCAAGAGTTCTGCCACCGTTAACACATCCCCTTTTAATGGCTCCTGTCCTTCGGGCTTATGCTCCCGGTTGCCACGGATATAGGTATGTCCGGTGTGCTGTCCTGTCATCAAAGCAGAGCGCGAGGGAGCACATACCGTGCTGCCAGAATAATGTTGGGTAAAACGGATGCCGTCTTCGGCCAGCTTGTCGATATTGGGTGTGGAAAACTTAGTTTGCCCATAAGCGCTTAAATCGCCATAGCCCAAATCATCTGCTAGTATATAAATAATATTGGGCTTTTTAGCCGTCTCTTTTTTTTCCTGCACCCCTTGGCAAGATGCAAGCCCCATTATGAAAAGGAGGGCAAGTAAAAAATTTCTAATCATTTGATCGTTGTTTTTAATTTGTTTATCACTAAAAGTTTCATCCAAATTATAGAACAACAAAAATAAACAATTTTATTGCGCTATCCATCCCAATATATTATGCTGACAAAAAAGATTGTATATTATCAAGATTACAAAGGCATTATTCGCATAGAAGATTGTGAAATGCTGCAAGGAAATATTCCAACCAGGCAACTACGACTGGCTTTGGCATGGGTGGAAATACATAAAGATGAACTGATTGCCAATTGGGAATTGTGCCAAAATGGTGAGAAACCATTTCAAATTGAACCTTTAAAATAACCTATTATGTATATTGGGATTAAAGATGTTGAGCCATTAAATAATTATCTTTTGCTTTTAACCTTTGACAATGGAGAGAAAAAAAAATTTGATATGAAACCTTATCTTGAAATTGGAATATTCAAAGAGTTAAAAGACATCGAATTATTTTCGACAGTAAAAACTAGTTTCGATACAATTGAATGGGCTAATCAAGCAGACTTTGACCCCGAAATTTTATATCAAAAAAGTATTACGGTAGAATAAAGATAATGATGCTGACAAATTTCACCGCTTCATAGCCTTTTTTATGATGGTTTTGTCATATTTTCTGCCCATCTGTCACCACAGTTTGGCTGGCACAGGGTTTGACTGCAAGCAGCTTTAAATATGTATAATCATAAAAACTAAAATACTATGTCAAAAGGTAATATTGGGGTATCGTCGGAAAATATTTTCCCCATCATTAAAAAATTCCTGTATTCAGATCACGAAATTTTCTTGAGAGAACTTGTTTCAAATGCTGTAGATGCTTCGCAAAAGCTAAAAACTTTGTCGAGCGTTGGTGAGTTTAAAGGCGAGATAGGTAAGTTAAAAGTAAAAATATCCATCGATCCAAAAGCTAAAACTTTAACCATTTCGGATAAAGGTGTAGGCATGACGGCCGAAGAAATTGAAAAATACATTAATCAAATCGCCTTTTCGGGTGCTGAGGAGTTTCTGGATAAATATAAAACGGATGCACATGCTATCATCGGGCATTTTGGATTAGGTTTCTACTCCTCGTTTATGGTTGCCAAACAGGTCGAAATCCATACTTTATCCTATAAAGAAGGTGCTAAGGCCGTTAAATGGTCGTGTGATGGAAGCCCTGAGTACACCATCGAGGAAACTACAAAAGAAGAACGAGGAACAGATATCGTTTTGCATATCGACGACGAAAACAAGCAGTTCCTCGAAAAAGCCGAGATAACCCGCCTACTAAATAAATATTGCCGCTTTTTGCCCATTGAAGTTGCTTTTGGCAAAAAAACAGAATGGAAAGATGGCAAAGAAGTAGAGCTTGAGGAAGACAACGTGGTGAACGACACCAACCCGCTTTGGACTCGCAAGCCCGCCGATTTAAAAGATGAGGATTACAGAAAGTTTTACAGGGATTTATATCCCATGAGCGAAGATCCTATTTTCAACATCCACCTTAACGTTGATTATCCTTTTAACCTTACTGGAGTTCTTTATTTCCCAAAGATCAAGAACAATGTAGAAGTTCAAAAAAACAAGATACAGCTTTATAGCAATCAGGTATTTATTACTGATTCGGTAGAGAATATCGTACCCGAATTTCTCACCTTATTGCACGGTGTTTTGGATTCACCAGATATACCGCTTAACGTGTCGCGCTCCTACCTTCAGTCAGATAGTAATGTAAAAAAGATTTCGAACCACATCACCAAAAAAGTGGCCGATCGTTTGTCAGAAATTTTTAAGGAGGACCGAAAAGCCTTTGAGGCCAAATGGGATTCGCTAAAAATGTTTATTGAGTACGGCATGTTGACCGAGGAGAAGTTTTATGACAAAGCGCAAAAATTTACTTTGCTAAAAAACACCGATGGCCAATACTTTACACTGGATGAGTACAAAGATATTATTAAAGAAAACCAGACGGACAAAGATCAGCAGCTAGTTTATTTATATACCACCAATGCCTTGGAGCAGCATAGCTTTATTGAAGGAGCCAAAGAAAAAGGTTACGATGTGTTGATGATGGATGGTCAGTTGGATACCCATTTTATCAATCATCTGGAGCAGAAACTTGAAAAGGTTCGTTTTGTAAGAGTAGATGCGGATGTAGCCGAAAAACTGATTCCTAAAGAAAACACCCTTGAATCGAACCTATCAAAAGGCGATAAGGATGATTTAACCAAGATATTCTCGGCACAAGTACCCAACGGTAATAAAATGAACTTTATTGTTGCTTTCGAGGCGATGGGCGCTAATGCCAATCCGGCCATGATTACCCAACAGGAGTTTATGCGTCGTATGAAGGAAATGAGTGCTATGCAAGGGGGAGGTATGAATTTTTATGGCGAAATGCCCGACAGCTATCAACTGGTGGTAAACGAAAACCATCCTTTGGTGGAGCGTATCTTGGCAGAGAAAAAAGAAAAAGTAGGTGAGCAAGTTGACTCGCTAAGAGGCAAAATAGAAAGCTTGAACAAAAAACGTGTAGAAATTGAGAAGGCCAAGGAAGGTAAAAAAGATGAAGAAATACCTCAGGCTCAAAAAGACGAGCTAACTGACCTAGACAAGAAGATAAGCGATTTGAACACGAAAAAAGATAAAGCTTTAAGTTCGTTCAGTACCGACAACAAAATGGTATCGCAACTAATTGACCTTGCTTTACTAGCCAACAACATGCTAAAAGGTGAAGCTTTAACAAAATTTGTTAAGCGAAGCATCGAGTTGATTTAAGCATTACACAGATTAAAATTTTAAAGCCGTTTGATTTATTTCAAACGGCTTTTTTTGCTTTAAATTCTTATTCAAATAACGTAACAAAATGAGCTCACAACAGGTACACGCATTCATATCATCCAACGGTTAAACCTCGCCAACTAAAGGTTAAAAAACACAACAAGCATTTATGTTTCTGAAAGAAAAAATTAAAATATGGTTTGCCCAATCCCTCAAATCATTTAGGTATCACTTGATATTCTGGAACATAACCTTATTTTTCTATTTGTTTTTAACTGGCGACAAATCCGTTTTTGTCAATTACCACGACATCCTGCCTCAGGACGCACTTTTAACCAATGCACTGTTTATAAGTTTGGTATTAAGTCTTGTTTTTACATTTTTAGATGTATTCTTTTCCGAGCGCATGATGCGCCTGTCTCCCATCCGGAACATGATTTTTTTGCGCTCACTGTTGTATTTTGGGCTGGGCTTTTCCTTGCTGTTTTTAGCCGCCAATAAAAACCTGGATTTAAGAATCATAATCGATTATCCAACGTTTTTAAAATATCTTCCAGATATTGAGCTTCAGCACATCCGCTTTTTTGTATATTTTTATCTGGCATGCATAGCAAACGGTACTTTTAGGGAGATGTACAAAAAAATTGGGGTGGGCAACTTTTTCAATTGGTTTTTTGGGCGCTTAAACAAACCCTCCGAAGAAAAAAAAATATTCATGTTCATCGACATGAAATCTTCCACAACAAAGGCAGAGGTGTTAGGGCATAAAAAATTTAGCCATTTGGTACAGGATGTTTTTAACGATATGTCGGTGCTGTACAATTACCACGGCGAGATTTATCAATACTTGGGCGATGGAGCAATTGTTACCTGGGAGTATCGAAAAGGTGTGAGAGACAACAACTGTATCAAAGCCTTCTATGCCTTTTTAAGGGTGATAGAAAGGCGTTCTTGGTATTACCGTCGTAAATATGGCGAAGTGCCTCAGTTTAAGGCCGGACTGCACATGGGCCAGGTTATGGTGTTGCAGGTGGGTAGTATACGAAGAGATATTTCGTATAACGGGGATACCATTAATACCGCAGCACGCATTGAGTCGGCATGTAACGAGTATAAACAGAATTTGCTTATTTCGGGGGTACTTTACGAAGCCCTCAGCGACAAAAAAGAACTGAATTTTAAAGAGGTTGGAATCATTCAATTAAGAGGTAAAAAAAGAGGTGTTTTGCTGTATAACGTAAAGTTAAAAACACGAAAAAAGAAGAGAAAGAAAAAAATTGAGTATTAATTAAACTAAATTGGATACAATGAGCCAAGGAAATGATAGAAAAAAAATACAGATTGGAGTCGAGGTTGAGGTTGTGCAAAAACATCATCAGCGCACAGGCGAACTGACAAGCGGAACTGTAAAAAGAATATTGACCAACTCAACAAACCATCCGCACGGCATTAAAGTACAGCTAGAGTCAGGTATTGTGGGACGGGTGAAAAAGATTGGCGGATAGCAATTGGCTATTGGCTGATAGCTGGTAGCGGATACCTGGTATCTATTGGCTGGTAGCTGGTGACAATTAGCTTGTATTCGGTATTACCTCACTGGGTGACTTTATAAATGCTGCCCATGTCACCCTGTGAGTAATTTGGGATAGGGAGGTTGTAAGCCTTTCCGATTTAAATAAGACCTAACCCAAATAATTCATATTTCGCCAATTTATGAATAGTTCAGGCTAAAGTGTTTTTATTATAAAATGTAGTTAATCATACTTTTAATACAAGATATTCGTTTTACATTTGCAAACAATTTATATTTTTACGCAAAACAAAAATACCCCATATTCATGAATCCATTATTATTGATACAAAGTGCAGCGGAAGGCACGCAAGCAATAGCGGAAGCCGTACAAAACGAGATGAATTATTTTGAGATGGCCAAAGCGGGCGGATTAATTATGATTCCGCTTGTACTACTTTCATTTGTGGCTGTTTACATCTTTATTGAGCGATACTTTGCCATTAAAAAAGCCTCGTCGGAAGATTTAAGCTTTATGAACAAGATAAAAGAGTATATCCACGAGGGAAAAATAGAATCGGCCTATTCGCTATGTCAGCATATAGATAATCCGGTAAGCCGGATGATAGAAAAAGGGATAAGCCGTATTGGCCGTCCTTTGCAGGATGTGACCACCGCTATTGAAAACGTGGGTAATCTGGAGATTAGCCGCCTCGAAAAAGGACTACCTACTTTGGCAACCGTAGCTGGGGGTGCCCCTATGATTGGTTTCCTGGGAACGGTAATAGGTATGATAAAAGCTTTTTACGATATGGCCAATGCGGGCAACAACATCAACGTAACCGTGCTGTCGTCGGGTATTTATACGGCTATGGTAACCACCGTGGCAGGTTTGGTTGTGGGTATCATTGCCTATTTTGCCTATAACTTTTTGGTGGCTAGGGTCGAAAGAGTTGTTTTTAAATTGGAAGCTCGCACCATGGAATTTATGGATTTATTAAATGAGCCTGCAGCGTAATGATTTGGGCTTGGGGCAAGGAGCGTGGAAATAAACGACAACGATTACAGTTTGTACACCCCAGAAGGAAACGGAATTGTTATTTGGTAGGATAAATAGAGATTAACAACATGGCTTTAAGAAGAACAACAAAGATAAGTGCCAGTTTTAGCATGTCGAGCATGACCGACATTGTATTTCTGTTGCTCATTTTTTTCATGATAACATCTACTATGGTGCATCCCAATGCCATTAAACTACTGATACCTAAGCAGTCCACAAAAGAAGTGGTGGTCGATAAGTTTATTAGTGCAAGCGTTTCGGCATCGGGTAATATTACTGTTGATAACAGAAGAGTAAGCGATGCAGATTTGGAAAGTAAACTGCTACAAACCTACAATTCGAGCGACAAAACATTTATCAAGCTAACTACTGATAAAAATGCACCTACCGGAGCAGTGGCCAAGGTACTGGATATTGCCGAAACACATCAAATAAAAGTGGTGCTGGATATTAAGTAGCGTGGAGCTTGGGGCTTGGAGCTTGGAGCTTGGGGCAAGGAGCTTGGAGCGGACAGCATAAAGCATAAAGTGGAGAGTGCGCAGCGGAAAGCGGATAGTGAAGTGAAGGTTAACTATTTACTGATTTCCCGTCAAAGAATAAATGAAATTAAGGTGACGGGATGTCGTTTCACTCCAACTGATAACTGTTTTCCCGTCAAAGAATAAATGAAATTAAGGTGACGGGATGTCGTTTCACTCCAACTGATAACTGGAATTATTTAAAAAAAGATGGGATTAAAAACAAGAAGCAAAGTAGAAGCAGGGTTTAGCATGTCGAGCATGACCGATATTGTATTTTTGCTTCTGATATTTTTCATGATCACCTCTACCATGGTTACGCCGCCTGCAAGCAAGGATTTGGTTTTGCCCAAGAGCGATCATCAAGTGTCCGCCAAACCCAACACCACCGTATCGGTAACTAAAGATTTAAAATACTTTGTAGAGAGCGAGGAGATATCTTTTGGGAGTTTGGAACAGCGTTTGAAAGTGATAATAGCGGACGAGCCCGAAACTTACATTGCATTGCATGTGGACGAATCGGTCCCATTTTCGGTAGTGGGCAAAATTAGGGACATCGCCGTGCGCAATAAATACAAGTTAATATTGGCCACTCAATCACGATAAACAAAAAGTATCGCACTCTGCGCTAAAGGTTGGCGCTTTTGCTTAAAATCTTGATTTAATCTTGATTTAATTATTAAAATACATGGAACAATATAACAGACGAGGTGTAATAGGATCGGTAATTTTTCATGTGCTGATATTGTTACTTTTAATTTTCTTTGGCTTAACATCCCTTCCTCAGGAAGAGGAAGGCGTGTTGGTGAACCTAGGCAACGTACAAACGGGCCTCGGTGAAATAGAGCCTCCTAAAGCTACTGCCGAACCCACACCCACAGAGCCCAAGGTTACGCCCCCACCGCCGGCTGTAAAGTCCGAACCTGCACCTAAAGCGGTGGAGACCGTTAAAACACAGGATTTTGATGAAGCTCCAGAAATTAAGAGTGCCCAACAAAAGATAAAAGAAAAGGAAGATAAGCTCAAAAAACAGCGCGAAGACGAAGCGCGACAAAATAAGCTAGCAGAAGAACGAAAGATAAAAGAAGAGAACGACCGCATAGCAAAGGCCGAAGCTGAAGTTAAAAGGCAGGCAGAACTAGAACGTCAACAGAAGATTGAGGCGGAAAGGAAAAAACGCGAAGAACAGCAGAGAATATCCGATGAAGCACGTAACAAAGTAGGCAGTGCCTTTGGCAAGTCAAACAGCAACAGCTCCTCGGAAGGCGATGCAGGCGGTTCTGGCAACCAAGGCTACGTAACGGGCGACCCCAATAGTAAAAACCGTACTGGTAGCGGATTGGGTAAATCAGGTTCTGGATTCTCACTTACAGGGCGATCGCTGAACGGCTCGCTTCCACAACCCAGCTATAGCATTCAGGAAGAAGGTATTATTGTGGTTCGCGTAACGGTAGATAAATACGGGAAAGTAGTAGCTGCCGAATATGAATTAAAAGGCTCTACCTCTCAAAACTCCACCTTAATAAAGGCAGCCATAGATGCCGCAGAAAAAGCCAGGTTCAATTCTGATCCCAATGCATCCGCATTCCAAAAAGGAACCATTACCTATCATTTTGAGTTGAATTGATTTTTTTTAGACTTTTAGATATGGAGTAGCGCGACATCCCGCCACCTCAAATATAATTTGGGCGGGAAGAGATTCTGATATAAAAGACAAGAGACAAGAGATAAGAGATAAGAGATAAGAGACATGGAGTCACGCAACATCCCGCTCCCAATATTTAAATAAACGGGAACTTTTAACTCTGAACTCTGAAACTCTAAACCCTACCGTGCATTCTTTTTTATTTTAAAAGTAAGCAAGGGCGCTTTATCTAAATAGATATTTAAAAAATCATTTCTATTATCGCCTAAAGGAATTTCGAGAATAATTTCACCTTCGAGAAGTTGAGGTTCAAGTGGTTTTACTTTGTTGTCTCCTTCCAAAGCGTAGGTAAAGGTGTTTGTTTTGCTTTTGGGATACACTTCATCTTTTGGTACAAAAACAAGCTTCAATGAGTCACCCGGCTCAAAATTAACTACTCCTTCCAAGCCATTGCGCAAGCATATATCAGATTTCACATACGAAGGGTAAAAAAGGGGCAAAGAGCCAAAATCTTCATCTGTCATATTGCAGAAAAGCCATTCATTCTGATCGGGGTAATGATTTAGAGCAAAGAATTCCGGGTTGGCCAAATAAAAAGTCTCGTTGTAATCGGGGGTAAAAGTGTGGTTTTTTTCATTGAGCAATCCGGCTCCCATGGCAACATCTACCAAATACCAATTTCCGCCCATCTTTACTGCATTCCAAAAATAATCTGTTCGTCCAGGTTTCCTTCCTATATCTTTGGTCTTTAATTTTACACTGCCCGATACTATTTCGCACTCAACACCACAATTATTGCACAAGCGTTTAAACATTATCGAAAAACCCCTCGACACAGCTTTGCGCTCTTTAAACCCCTCATCGGCAATTCGCATATTTATTTCAAGTATCTTCTGTTGTTTTTCTTCCTGCGTTTTATACCTGAAATTATAAATGGGCTTTTTTTTCTTAGAAAAGTGACTCTTCGTATCGTAAACGATATTTTTAGCTATCCAATAATAAGCTGCCCCAATTCTATCAGAATCGC
>JAGXIO010000194.1 GCA_024635555.1 Saccharicrinis sp. | reverse complement strand
TTTTATATTGACGAAACAACAATTGATTTTCCTCGTCTAAAAAGTGGCCCAGGTTTTCAAGCATCGTCACTGTGTCAGAAAAATCTTTGGGATGCTGACCAAGATCTTCAAGATTCCTGAAAATCTCATCCACATTGGTGAGATTAAAGTTACCTGCCAGCACCAGATTGCGTGAGCGCCAGTTGTTTTCGCGCATCACTGGATGTACGTAATCGATGCTTGTTTTGCCAAAAGTACCGTAACGAAGATGTCCCAAATACAGCTCTCCGCAAAAAGGAACGTTTTGTTTGGCCCAAATAGGATCTTGGAGCAAATCGGTATTGCTGCCGTTCACTTTTGCTATGGAACGGTTAATACCCTTAAAAACGTGCTGGATTGGATTGGCCTTGTTAGATCGCCTTCGAGAAAGATATTTAGTACCTGATTTTTGATCGAGCTTTAAGCTAACAACCCCGGCACCGTCCTGACCTCTGTTGTGCTGTTTCTCCATCAGCAAGTATAGCTTATGCAAACCATACTTCCAAGTGCCGTACTTCTCTTTGTAATACTCCAGGGGCTTACGTAACCTGATCAATACGAAACCACACTCATGCTCAATTTGATCGCTCATAACTTTTAAGAGACTAACTTATTTTTGTAAGGCGCAAATTTATTCTATTTTATTGGTAAACCCAACAATGCGGATGCTTTAATCAAGGGAACCGCCTTTAAAATTTTCAGCCCTAAAAAAAATATTTTCTCCACTAATTACACCAATTTAGCGAAAAACGATTTAGTTGATTTTCAATTTATTCCGATGCAAAATTGCGACACACAAATAACGAGCTTAGAGTGCGTCGGATTTGTAGTTCGTGTCTTTATTAAGATTTTCTTCAAATCCTGAATTATTTATGCCTCTTCTTTAGCTCGCGCGCTAAATCCTCGATGCGGTATCCTTTATGCGTCAACAATACGATGAGATGATACAGGAGATCGGCTCCTTCGTACAAGAAATTTTCGTCGTCGTTGGCCATGGCACCTATCACTGTTTCAATAGCTTCCTCACCCACTTTTTGGGTTATAGTTCGGGTTCCTTTTTTAAATAGCGAAGTGGTGTAGGATCCTTCGGGCATTTCCTGCTTACGTTTGTCGATAAAATCTTGTAAATGAGCGAGAAAGGTAATATCAACATTATTGGTTTCGTTGAAGCATGTGTCGGTACCGGTATGGCATGTTGGACCCACTGGATTGACCTTTATCAACAGCGTATCATTATCGCAATCGATATTGATGGACACCACGTTTAAAAAATTACCCGACTCTTCACCTTTGGTCCACAAACGTTGTTTGGTGCGGCTGAAGAAAGTGACCTTACGATCTGCCTGTGTTTTATCAAAAGCTTCCTGATTCATAAAACCAAGCATTAACACTTTGTTGGTATCTGCATCCTGAATGATGGCCGGCACCAAGCCGTTTCCTAATTTGTTAAAATCTATTTTCATTTTTTTTATGTATCAAGTAGTGAGTATCAACCTACGATTCGGCAAGCAGAGTTTCAAGCCCAGAGTTTTAAGCATATGCAAAACATTGCACACCATAGTTTCATTTTCCAAGTTGTTTCCTAGCAATTCTTTCTCGTGCTTCAATTAGTGTATGATGCAGTTTCGCTTCTAAAAGTTTTTTTGAAGGTAATCATCCTCCGTAAATTTTTTTCCTCATAATTTCTTCCGAAGATACAGATTTAATTTCGGAACAAATGAGATAATGGAGTACCTCCTTTTTTACCATGACGGATAAAGTTAACATAGGTAGATAGTTGCCTTTCGTATAAAAATCATTTTGCAATGATATGCACATCAAGCACTCTCCATAGTATATTACAATCTTACGTTTATTCCCTCGGCTTGTAAGTAGCGTTTTAAATCGGGGATGGCAATTTCTTTGTAATGAAAGATGCTGGCAGCTAATCCGGCATCGGCTTTTCCCACGGTAAATACATCCTTAAAATGTTCCATACTGCCTGCTCCGCCACTGGCGATAATAGGTATGGACAAGTCCGTTGACATTTTGGCCAATGCTTGATTGGCAAAGCCTTGCTTCACCCCGTCGTGATCCATGGAGGTAAACAGTATTTCGCCTGCACCTCTTTCCTCGGCTTCTTTTGCCCAGGGGAAAAGTCGTTTTTCTGTGGGAATGCGCCCGCCGTTCACGGTTACTATCCACTCATCGCCCTCAAAATGCTTGGCATCAATAGCCACCACTACAAACTGGCTTCCGAAATTACGGGCCATATCGTTGATAAGCTGTGGATTTTTAACGGCAGAGGAATTGATGCTAATTTTATCGGCTCCTGCGTTTAGGAGCGCTTCAGCATCCTTTATCTCGCTGATGCCACCCCCAACGGTAAAAGGTATATTGATATGTTGGGCAATGCGTTTTACCAGATCCACAAAAGTTTTCCGTCCTTCGTGGGTGGCGGTAATATCTAGAAACACCAGTTCGTCGGCTCCCTGCTGCGCATATAAAGCACCTAGCTCGACTGGATCGCCCACTTCTTTAATGCCTACAAACTTAATTCCTTTGACGGTCATGCCGTTTTTGATATCTAAACAAGGTATAATCCTCTTTGCCAACATTATGCGTATTTTTCTAATTGTTTTAGACTTATTTTTCCTTCGTAAATGGCCTTGCCGGTTATTACGGCAGGAACTTTGGCTTCAATCAATTGATCAATGTCGTTCAAGCTACTCAGTCCCCCGCTGGCCACAAGATATAAATCCGGAAATTCGGCCAATATTTTCTTATACAGTTCGGTTGCCGGACCTTGCAACATGCCATCTTTGCTAATATCGGTGCATATAACCTTGGTAATCCCTTTGGATATATAATCTTTCACAAAAGGGATTAGTTTGAGCTCGGAAGTCTCTGTCCAGCCTGAAACGGCAATCATCTCATCTTTCACGTCAGCTCCCAAAATTATTTTATCGGAGCCATATTTCTCTATCCATTTGCTGAAAACCGCGTTATTTTTAACGGCAATACTTCCACCGGTAATCATCTGTGCTCCACTTTCAAAAGCAACTTTTAAATCGTCATCGGTTTTTAGACCTCCCCCAAAATCAATCACCAAATTGGTTTTAGAAGCTATTGTTTCCAACACCTTGTAGTTGATGATATGCCCTGCTTTTGCACCATCCAAATCTACCAGATGAAGTCGTTTTATTCCGTGATCCTGAAACATTTGAGCTACTTCGAGTGGATTTTCATTATACACTTTTTTTTGCTCGTAATCGCCCTGGCTCAATCTTACGCACTTACCGTCGATAATGTCTATTGCCGGGATTATATCTATCAATGCCATTTTACATTTTTAGGATTCTACAATTTTATAAAGTTTTCCAATATTCGCGAACCTACATCGCCACTCTTTTCGGGATGGAACTGGGTGGCATAAAAATTATTTTTGTGCAAGGCGGCGCTGAATGGCAAAATATAGGGTGTGGTAGCTGCGGTATGCTCACCGCGAGCCACATAATAACTATGCACAAAATACACATATTCGCCTTCCAATGTTTCGTCGAACAATTTGCTGTGGAGCTGGGTAATTGTGTTCCAACCCATGTGCGGCACCTTAATAAACCCGGGATTGGGTTTGGGTAATTCGAACTTTTTTACCTGCTCGTCAAAGATGCCCAAACAAGGTACATCGCCCTCTTCGGAATGACTGCACATGAGTTGCATGCCCAAACAAATACCTAAAACAGGTTGCTTAAGGTTTACGATTAACTGATCCAGCTTATTTTCTTTCAAATACTTCATGGTTGAACTGGCCTCCCCTACGCCCGGAAAGATGACCTTATCTGCACTTTTTATTTCTTCGGGGTCTGCCGTGATGCTATGCTCAACGCCCAAACGATCCAAGGCAAAACTTACCGAACGGATGTTTCCTGCGTTATATTTTATGATGGCTATTTTCATTAATTAAAAATTATGGTTCTGTTTTTATACACTAAGGTCTTGCGCTCTATGTGGGCCTTAACGGCTCTTGACAAAACAATTTTTTCCACGTCCTTGCCTTTTTGAATGAGGGTTTTAACAGAATCGTGATGTGATATACGATTGATATCCTGTTCAATAATAGGCCCTGCATCCAGGTCGGAAGTTACATAATGGCTGGTTGCTCCCATAATTTTAACTCCCCTTTTATGGGCTGCATGGTATGGCCTAGCTCCGGCAAAAGCCGGCAGAAAAGAGTGGTGTATATTAATAACTTTTTCGGGATAATGATTGATAAAATTCTGCGACAACACTTGCATGTATCGGGCCAACACCACAAAATCTATTTTATAGTTTTCTAATATTTCAATCTCTTTTCTTTCTTGCTCCGCTTTGGTTTCTGCAGTGATAGGCATATGTACAAAGTCAATTCCAAATTGCTTGGCTACCGGTTCAAGATCGTTATGGTTTCCGATAATCACCGGGATTTCTACTCTGAACTCACCACTTTGGTAACGCGCCAACAAATCGTACAAACAATGCGAAGCCTTGGATACGAAGATGGCCATGCGGGGAATCTCATCGGTAAAATTTAAAGTCCATTTCATTTGATAGGGTTCGCCCAAGAATTTTTGAAATGTGGGCTTTATCTCTTCTCGTGGCATTTTAAAGTCTTTCAGATCCCACGAAACGCGCATCGAAAAAAGATTCTCTTCGTGATCCACATGCTGATCCACGCTAATAATATTACCATGGTGAAGGTTGATAAAGTCGGTTACCCTGGCCACAATCCCTTTTTGATCGGGGCAATGAATTTTTATGATGGCTGTATTTTCGTTATTTTCCATGCTGGGAATAATTGTGCTATGATTGATGGGATAATTGCTGATTTATTTTGAGCCGGTTAAAATACTTATTTATTGTCAGTCCTGAAATAATTGGCTGATATTTGTCATGATAACGAGCTCTTCATGGACATCTTTAGGTTTAAATAACAAATTACTCTCCCATAATACCGGACACAAACGACTTTATGTTATGGTGCAAATCACCAGGCTGAGCCAACAGCTTGACAAATGCACTACCAATGATGGCACCATCGGCATATTTGCACGTTTCCTCGTAAGATGCTTTATCGCTGATGCCAAAACCTATGAGGACAGGGTTTTTTAAATTAAGTTTTTTTACCCTGTCGAAATAAGCCAACTGTTCGTCGCTAATCCCTGTTTTAGCTCCGGTAACGGCAGCCGATGAAACCATATAAATAAAACCGTTGGTGTTTTCGTCAATCAGCTTTATCCTTTCGTCTAGCGTTTGTGGTGTGATTAAAAATATGTTGCTCACGCCATGTTTATCGAAGGTATCCTTGTAATGGTTTAAATACTCTTGAAAAGGCAGGTCGGGAAGTATGACGCCGTCGATACCAACCTCGCCACATTTTTTGGCAAAGGCCTCAATACCATATTTATGCACGTTATTAATGTATCCCATTAAAACCAAGGGCATTTGAACCTTGGAACGCACATTGGCCAACTGCTCAAACAAAACCTTAAGGCTCATGCCATTTTTAAGAGCGGTTTGTCCGCTATGCTGAATAGTTGGCCCATCGGCCAAAGGATCCGAAAAAGGAATGCCGATTTCCACCACGCCCACACCCGCTTCTTCGAGCGATTCCAGAACAGGTACGGTATCTCCCAAATTCGGGTAACCCGCTGTAAAATAAATGGATAAGATATCTTTTTTATCTTGAAACAATTGTTGTATGCGATTCATATATAGATATTGTTTATTAACGATGTGTAGGTAAGTTTGTTTTTAATCTTATCAAATATTCTTCAGGCGATAAAATAGGAATATCTGAATTTCTTATTTATACTTTTCAAATAAATAATCTCCATACCCTTTTTTGTAATCTAAATCTATAGGCATCTTAACGCCTGTGGTCATACTTTTTACAAATGAAGATATTTTGATTTCATTTTTTGGTTCA
>JAGXIO010000193.1 GCA_024635555.1 Saccharicrinis sp. | reverse complement strand
GGTCCCTTCTACATTCTGCACTCCCCGTCAAAAAACAAATACTACATCGGCCATACATGCGACAGCCTAGAATCACGGCTTGAAAAGCACAATATGCACCATAAAGGATATACTGGGCAAACACAGGATTGGAGCGTAGTGCATTGTGAAGGATTTTCAACCAAAGAAGCGGCCTATGCTCGTGAACGAGAAGTAAAAGGTTGGAAAAGCAGGAGTAGGATTTTGCGACTGATACTAGGCGATTAGCTCATCTGGTTCGGCGCATCCCGTGGGTGTAACCACGGGAGGGTCGGGGGTTCGAATCCCTCATCGTCCACCGAAAAAAGGAAGTTATAGCAATATGACTTCCTTTTTTATTTTAGACTAAATTGTATTGCTATGCCCTGCCACTTCTACATTCTGCACTCCCCGTCAAAAAACAAATACTACATCGGCCATACATGCGACAGCCTAGAATCACGGCTTGAAAAGCACAATATGCACCATAAAGGATATACTGGGCAGACACAGGATTGGAGCGTAGTGCATTGTGAAGGATTTTCAACCAAAGAAGCGGCCTATGCTCGTGAACGAGAAGTAAAAGGTTGGAAAAGCAGAAGTAGAATTTTGCGACTGATACTAGGTGATTAGCTCAGTTGGTTCGGCGCATCCCGTGGGTGTAACCACGGGAGGGTCGGGGGTTCCCTGCCAGCCGGCAGGCTGGGAATCCCTCATCGCCCGCAAAGACTTACAGATTCTCTGTAGTTCTTTTTTATTTTATGTATTTCTATGCCGTTCCACTACTCATCTTCTAATCCCCGTCAAAAAACAAATACTACATCGGCCACAAGCTAAAAGCCATCAACACTCCGCCATTACCGAAAACTTTTTGGCATTAATTATCAGTTGTAATTATTATAGGTTATTTTTGCCGCAGAATAATTAATAAATCTTTTTTTATACTTAAAAATGACGGATAAAAGAATCGAAAATATAAATGTGGATATTGAGCAGGCAATTATTACCCCTAATAAATTAAAAGATTTATATCCGCTCACCGAGAATGTTATTAAAACAATAGCAGCTGGACAACAGACGATTAAGCGTATTTTAGCGGGTGAGGATAATCGTATTTTAGTTGTGGTGGGCCCTTGTTCTATTCACGATATCAAGTCGGCGAAGGAGTATGCTCAAAGACTCAAAAAACTGGCCTACAAGTTAAGGGATTCGTTGTATATAGTGATGCGTGTTTATTTTGAGAAACCACGTACTACGGTTGGATGGCAAGGATTAATTAATGATCCTTATTTAAACGATAGTTACGAGTTGGAAGATGGTTTAAAGCAAGCACGGGAGTTGTTGAGTTTTATTGCTGAATTGGGTCTTCCTGCGGCAAGTGAGGCCTTGGATATTGTGACACCACAATATATTCAGGATTTAATTTCGTGGACTGCTATTGGCGCTAGAACAACAGAATCGCAAAGTCATAGGAAAATGGCCAGCGGATTATCGTCGGCAGTTGGCTTTAAAAACGGAACAGATGGTAATATCGATATTGCCATCAATGCCTTGGAATCGGTAGCAACGCCCCATAACTTTATTAGTATCGATCCGGATGGACATGTGGCAGTGGTAAAAACCAAAGGAAATACGAATACACATATTATCTTAAGAGGTGGAAAAAAACCAAATTACGATGCGAGTCATGTGAGGGATTATGAGCAGAGACTCCAGAAATCGGGTTTACCTGCACGCATAATGATTGATTGCAGTCATGCCAATAGCTTTAAGAAGGCTGCTAATCAAACTATAGTCTTAAAAAGTGTAGAAGAACAGATATTGGCAGGTAATACCTCCATTTGTGGAGTGATGATAGAAAGCCATTTATTTGAAGGGAATCAAAAGATTCCCCATGATTTGTCAACTTTAAAGTATGGGGTATCCGTAACCGATGAATGTTTAGGTTGGGACAAAACAGAGGAGATATTAAAAGAGTTTGCAAATAATGTAAAAAAGCGAATGTGATACGCTGAATTAATTAGTAGTTTATAGTTACCAAGTAAAGATAAAACTAAAAAGACTTTATCCGTCAATTTCGAGTTAACGTAACACTAGCCAAATACCTCATAATTCACAGCAGATTTATTTAGGGAAGATTTCCTTTTGTTACGGATTAAAGCATACATCTTTTTTCGCCATCCGATTTTGCCCGTAAAACCCCGAAAGTTAATTTTCTCCCATTCAAAGTTTAATTGTTCAGATGTTTTGGGTCCAATGTAACAGTACACAGCATCCGCAACTTTGCTGTCTTCATTTTTCTGTGTGAATTTAATGTTATTTGTGTTGGCAAGTAATCGTATGCTTTTTTTAGCGCATTCGGTTTTAAAATGAGTAATAATTTTGTTGTATTCGGGTATTTGCTCATCCGTGATTGCATTTGAATATTCACCTCCAATATCTAATACCGGACGGATTTGAATAGTGCTGATGTCGTATTTTTCAAATAGTTGAAAAAAATCTTTTAATTCGGAAAGATTTTTATTGTTTACCGTATAATTGATTCTTATTTCTGGATAATTTGATTTGTTTTGCTTTTTATATTTACTCACCAACTCAAGTGTGTTTAGGAATCTGTCAAATTTAGAACCCGTCATAAAATGTTCGTACGTCTCCTTGGTTACACCATGACAAGATAGTGTTAATTCATCGAGAGAAAGATCCGTCATGAGCTGAATTTGATCTTCAGTAAGTAATTGACCATTGGTAACCACGCCAACATGAGGAACCTTATGTTTTTTGGCTAGCTGAACAAGTTCCATGAAATGACGATGGGTTGTTGGTTCAGCACCACATCCCACATAAACCTGAAGCGCTTTTGGAAATAAAACTTTCGCAATAGAAATAAAGTCAACCTCAGGTATAATACCTTTCATTTTTTTCCTTTGCTCCATCGAGCTAAAGTAACACATTCGACAAAATAGGTTGCAATTTAGTGAAGGATCAATCCGAATGGATAAGTGTCTTTTACCCATAAGATGAAGGATGTAGATGCCAATCAATTTTAGATTTGTATTTTGTATTTTTTTATTTAGCCGAAGTAATGTGTAAAAATTCATATTTTGGATATATATTATGAAGTACGAAGGTACTTTTTATATGTATAAAACTATAGCAAAGCTAAAATTTTTGTATATATAAAATAGGAAAGTTGGCGAGAAATGGGATTTGCACTACTATGTGTAAACATAGTTTATTGACTCTATGTATAGTGTAAATTTAGGAAGTAGAAATAATTGTAAATAAAACAAATCTACTTTGTTAAGTTGCTAGGTATCTACTATATTTGTACGCTTTTTTAAAAATACGAGAATAAACATAAGATGGGGACTAAGTTCAAGGAATACAAAGGGTTAGATTTATCTCAAATTAACAAAGAGATATTGCAAAAGTGGGAAGCAAATAGCACTTTCGAGCAAAGTGTATCCACACGCGAAGGCAATCCTGCATTTATTTTTTACGAAGGACCACCTTCGGCTAATGGATTACCGGGTATTCATCATGTTATTTCCCGTTCGTTAAAAGATATTGTTTGCAGATACAAAACCCAACAAGGTTTTCAGGTTAAGCGCAAGGCAGGTTGGGATACGCACGGTCTTCCGGTGGAGCTGGGTGTTGAAAAGTCCCTGGGTATCACCAAAGAAGACATCGGTAAAAAAATATCGGTGGCCGAATACAATGCGGCCTGTCGCAGGGATGTGATGAAATATACCGATAAATGGGAAGAACTAACCAACAAAATGGGATATTGGGTGGATATGGAAAATCCGTACGTTACCTACGATAGTAAATATATCGAGACCCTATGGTATTTGCTCAAGGAACTCTATAAAAATGGTTTTTTATACAAGGGATTTACCATACAACCCTATTCGCCGGCGGCAGGAACCGGATTGAGCACCCATGAGCTAAACCAGCCAGGTTGCTACCGTGATGTAAAAGACACTACATGTACGGCTCAGTTTAAAGTGGTAAAAAATTCCGAATCCGAGTTTTTGTTTCAAGGCGTTGAAGAGGAACTCTTCTTGTTGGCATGGACAACCACTCCTTGGACCTTGCCGTCGAATACCGCCTTAGCCGTGGGGCCTGGCGTGGTGTATCAAAAGGTTAAAACCTACAATCCGTATAACGGTATTCCTATAGTAGTAGTGCTAGCCAAAAATCTTGTTTCAGCATATTTCGACCCAAAAAATGCGGATTTGCCCATGGGTGAGTATCAGCAGGGTGATAAAAAAATACCTTTTCAATTACTGGAAGAATTCACCGGTAAACAATTGGAGGGTGTGCGTTATGAACAATTAATTCCCTGGATTAAGCCTGATGGCGATGCTTTTAGAGTGATATTGGGTGACTATGTAACTACCGAAGATGGCGCTGGGATTGTACATATTGCCCCTACATTTGGTGCCGATGATGCTAGAGTAGCCAAAATAGCGGGTATTTCACCTCTAATACTCATAGACAACGAGGGCAAGCAAAACCCGATGGTGGACAGAACCGGTAAATTTTTCTTGGTTAAAGATTTAGATTCTTCCTTTGTAAAGGATTTTGTGAATTTGGATACTTACATGGAATATTCTGGTCGCTATGTTAAAAACGAGTACGACGAGAGTTTAACGGAACAGGATGCGACTGTGGATGTGGATATTTCCGTAATGCTAAAGCTGCAAAATAGGGCATTTAGAGTCGAAAAATATAGCCATAGTTATCCACACTGTTGGCGTACCGATAAGCCTGTTCTTTATTATCCTTTAGATTCCTGGTTTATAAAAACCACAGCAGTCAAGGAACGTATGATGGAGCTCAACGATACCATCAACTGGAAGCCCGAATCAACCGGGAAAGGTCGATTTGGAAAATGGTTGGAGAACCTTGTGGATTGGAACCTTTCGCGTTCGCGTTACTGGGGAACTCCTTTACCTATATGGCGTACCGAGGATGGCAACGTGGAAAAATGTATAGGCTCCGTGGAAGAACTCATCACAGAAATAAATAAGTCTGTGGCCGCAGGTGTTATGAAAAAGAGCCCTTATGGCGATTTTATAGCAGGCGACTTCTCAAAGGAAAATTATGAATTGGTGGATCTTCATAGACCTTATGTGGATGATATCGTGTTGATTTCAGATGATGGTGAAAAGATGTTCCGCGAACCTGATCTTATCGATGTTTGGTTCGATTCAGGAGCCATGCCTTACGCCCAAGTTCATTATCCGTTTGAATCCCCCCATTCGGGGGGATTGAGGGGGGCTTTGGGGGCTTTCCCAGCTGATTTTATTGCCGAAGGTGTGGATCAAACACGTGGATGGTTCTTCACCTTACATGCCCTGGGAACTATGTTGTTCGATTCGGTGGCTTTTAAAAACATCATATCAAACGGATTGGTGCTTGATAAAAGCGGAAATAAAATGTCCAAACGTTTGGGTAACGCCGTTGATCCATTTGAAGTTATCGAGGAGTTCGGTTCTGATCCGCTGCGTTGGTATATGATAACCAATGCGCAACCCTGGGATAACCTAAAATTTGATAGCAACGGTATAGACGAAGTAAGACGTAAGTTTTTCGGAACCCTGTATAATACCTATTCTTTTTTTGCGTTATATGCCAATGTTGATAAGTTTGTAGGTAGCGAAAAAGAAATTCCAGTTGACGAGAGGCCTGAGATTGACAGATGGGTTATTTCATTGTTGAATAGTTTGATTAAGGAAGTAACCGAAAGCTATGAATCGTATGAACCAACCAAGGCTGGAAGAGCCATTCAGAATTTTGTGACTGAAAACCTAAGTAACTGGTATGTTCGCCTAAACCGAAAGCGGTTTTGGGGTGGAGTTTATTCAAATGATAAAATTGCCGCTTATCAAACTTTATATACCTGTTTAGAAACCGTGTGTATGTTATCGGCACCCATTGCACCATTTTATATGGACCAGTTGTACAACGACTTGAATTCAGTTTCGGGTTCTGCTCAATTTGATTCTGTTCATCTGAGTGCTTTCCCAAAACACAAACAAGAGCTAATAAATACAGCATTGGAGCAAAGGATGATTTATGCACAAAGCATTTCGTCTATGGTGCTCGGTTTACGCCGAAAGGAAAGCTTAAAAGTTAGGCAGCCACTACAAAAAATTACCATCCCTATATTGGATGCTGATTTTCAGGAGCAGATAGAGAAAATTAAGGATTTGGTTTTGGCCGAAGTAAACGTTAAAGAGCTAGAGTTTTTAACCGATGCCGCAGGTGTTTTGGTAAAAAAGATTAAACCAAACTTTAAAACACTGGGTCCTAAATACGGCAAAATGATGAAAGAGATAGCCGGTTTTGTAAATGTGATGGGGCAAAAGGATATTTCTATTATTGAGCGTGAAGAAAAGATGGATGCACTGATAAATGGACAATCCATCGAGCTAAGTATTGAAGATGTAGAGATAAGTTCAGAGGATATACCAGGCTGGTTGGTAGCCACCGAAGGTAAGATAACTGTGGCCCTGGATATTAATATTACTGAAGAGTTAAAACAAGAGGGAATAGCTAGGGAATTTGTCAATCGGATTCAAAATTTGAGGAAGGATTCAGGCTTTGATGTTACCGATAAGATTATTTTGACGATAGTAAAAAATGATGCAACAAATCAGGCGGTACTCAACTTTAAAGATTATATTGCATCGCAAACGTTGGCCGGAGAAATAAATTTGGTAGATCACTGTAACGAAGCAGATGCTAAACTCGTAGAGATCGACAGTGATGTGAGTACTTATATTTGTGTGAGAAAAAAAGCGTAATAATTCAATTTTAACTGCTATGACTGAAAAGACCCAATATTCAAATGATGAATTACAAGAGTTTAGGCAAATAATTAATGCTAAACTAGATAAAGCTAAAAAAGATTATGAGCTGTTGCGCAACACTATTACCCAAGGCGACGGAAACGATACGCAGGACACCTCGCCTACCTTTAAGGTGCTGGAAGAGGGGGCTGCCGTGCTGTCGAAAGAAGAGGCCGGTAAGCTAGCGCAACGTCAGTTAAAATTTATTCAGCACCTGCAAGCAGCACTCGTTCGTATCGAAAACAAAACCTATGGAGTTTGCCGCGAAACGGGTAAGTTAATTGCCAAAGAGAGACTAAGAGCTGTGCCACATGCCACCTTGAGCATTGATGCCAAACTAAACCAGAAGTAAATGCTTTCAATATTTAAAAAACCAGTTTTTATTGTGTTACTGGTATTAGTAATTGATCAGGCTTTAAAAATATGGGTGAAAACGCATATGATGCTGGGCGAAGAATTCAGTGTAATTGGAAACTGGTTTATCATCCATTTTATCGAGAACAATGGAATGGCTTTTGGGATGGAGCTGGCCGGGGAATTCGGTAAAATTATCCTGAGCGTATTTCGCATCGTGGCGGTTGTTGGTATAGCCTACTATTTGCATCAGCTGGGTAAAAAAAATGCATCAACTGGTCTTATTGTTAGTATATCGCTGGTATTAGCCGGTGCTCTCGGCAACATTATTGATAGCGCTTTTTATGGAATTATTTTTAATGATAGTTACTCAAATGTTGCTTCTTTATTTCCGACTGAGGGTGGTTATGCCACCTTTTTACACGGTAAGGTAGTGGATATGTTTTATTTCCCATTGATAGACGGAATTTTTCCAGATTGGCTTCCTTTTTGGGGCGGCGATCGTTTTGTGTTTTTCCGTCCCGTATTTAATGTGGCTGATTCCGCCATCACCATCGGAATTGCCTCTATTTTACTTTTTCAGCGTAAGTTTTTTAAAGAATAATATCCTAAATCGAAGCGGGAATAATTCCAATGATGGCTTCGGTTTTTTGCACACATATAGGGTCGCTTGACGACTATTGTTTTAATTGACACTTTTAATGTGACCGAGAGGGCGAAGCGTACCAGAAGGTATGGGTTTTGAGGCACAAAATATCAGATGGAGAGGTTTTATACCTTTCTTTTTTATATAAAATTAAAATCTATAATGAAAAAAGTTCTCCTAGTATTTGGAACCAGACCCGAAGCCATAAAGATGGCTCCGGTGGTCAAAGAATTTAAGAAAGACACTCGTAATTTCGATACCAAGGTTTGCGTTACCGCACAACATCGCGAAATGCTGGATCAGGTATTGGATTTTTTTAAGATAGTACCCGATTACGATTTGAATCTGATGAAGCCCAATCAGAATTTGTATTCCTTAACAGGTGATATTATCAATGGGATGAAACCGGTGCTGGAAGAGTTTAAGCCGGATTACGTATTGGTTCATGGCGACACCACCACTTCTACCGCCGCCGCTTTGGCAGCATTTTATGCAGGAGCCAAGGTGGGTCATGTAGAAGCCGGGTTGCGCACCTACAATAAACTAGCTCCTTTCCCCGAGGAGCTTAACAGGCAGTTAACAGGTAAAATAGCCGATTTCCACTTTTCGCCTACCAATATGTCCAAGGACAATCTTTTGAGCGAAAAAACAGCCGAGGATGCCATTGTGGTGACCGGTAATACCGTTATCGATGCTTTGTTAGAAAGTGTGAATATAGTAAATAGCATTCAGGATAATAAGGATATCAATACCCTAAAAGAAATTATTGATCCAAACAAAAAGTTGGTGGTAGTTACCGGCCATCGCCGCGAAAATCATGGACAAGGATTTTTGAATATATGTGATGCTTTAAACACCATTGCCCAACGAAAAGATGTGCAGGTGATATATCCGGTACACCTAAACCCAAATGTACAAAAACCCGTGTATTCAATTTTGGGCGATAACCCCAATATACATCTCATCGCCCCACTGCCCTATGAGGCTTTTGTTTGGCTCATGGATAAAGCTTATTTGATTATTACCGATAGCGGCGGCGTACAAGAGGAAGCACCTAGCTTAGGTAAACCAGTACTGGTGATGCGAGATACCACCGAACGACCTGAGGCAGTGGATGCTGGAACAGTTATTTTGGTAGGTACCGATAAAGATAAAATAATTAATGAGGCCATAGATTTACTGGACAATCAAAGCCGATATGAAAAAATGACCATGCTGCACAATCCTTATGGCGACGGTAAAGCATCGCAAAGGATAGTGGAATTTTTGCTAAAACAATAAACTTAAATTATTGAGTATGGCTATCTAATTGTAGGTAAGCCGATACAAACATCTTGATACTCGTATGTTGCTGTATATTTCTAAGAATGTTAAAAGTATATATATATATTAGAGCTATGTAAAATAAAATAAAGAATGGATGACTGACTTAATACTAAGTACATATAAGTGATACTGTTATCAAGAGATAAGC
>JAGXIO010000192.1 GCA_024635555.1 Saccharicrinis sp. | reverse complement strand
GGAAAATTAGGAAAAAAAGTTGAGATTATTGGAGGATTGATTTTATTTGGAATAGGATTGAAAATATTAATTGAACACATAGGCTAGAAAGCACAGGGGCTAACAAATAAGCATCGTTTTACGGCCTTAGCCGTAATTTGTGCTTCATGTTGAACTAAACCCCATTCCTGAGCTACTGCTTATATAATGTGGAATTGATTTTAGAGTTTATTCCTAAATCAAAATGATTGACTATCCAATCGCTTTGATTTAGGGATTTTTTTTGCCTGGCAGCAAAATGTAGCCTGAGTTACAAGGCATTTCTGCTGCAAAACGTAGCAGGCCGAATATTTACGCTTCTTCCATGCCAAAAGTTATTAAGTAATATCTTTTATTAAATAAAAAGTTATCTTTAAAGCCTTAACATAAGTCCATGTGCGCCTATCAAACTACCCCTGTAGTAATAAACGCTATTAAACCGATTACATAGGCAAAATAACAACATATGGGGTGAGGTTATTGAAAAGTTGCCAATTTAAAACTGACCGACATATGAACTTTAGAGCATCATTTTGTGACCCATTCAAACCAGACATTATTGAGTTGGGTAATATTGAGAAAGATAAAATCATGGAGACATTTGAGAAAATTCCATGGAGTGAGTTTTTAGCAAAAATGAAAACAGTTAGACAAAGCGAAATTCATTATTCGCCTTCCCTTGAGATTGAAAATAAAGACAACAAAAATGGACTTTCAGTTTCTGTGGTAGACGGCACTGAATGGTATATTTTCTACAAAAGACCGAAACTTGTTAAACGATTTTTTGGACTTAGTGAGAAAATGGACGATAACTATTTGACAGACATACAAGGACAGACAGAAATGGACGTGCGAGATTGTTTGGCTGCCCTAATTAGAAATGATTTGAAATTTTTAGAAGACAAAATAAAATAACTAGGCTACGATAGATTATGAAAGAAACAGAACAAATTGAAATTCAACTAAGTAAATCCAAACTGACATTGTTATTTTTGGGTTCTATCATGTTTGTTGGACTGGGAGTTTGGTATGTGATAAGTCCTCCAAAAGTAAACATTTCAATCTTTAGCAATCCGACAATAGTATTCATAGTTGGACTTGCTAGTATTTTTTTCTTTGGACTTGTTGGGGTTTTTATTTTCAAAAAGCTTTTTGACAAGTCCCCTGGACTTATAATCTCAGCCGAAGGAGTATTTGACAATTCAAGTGGTGTCAGTGCGGGATTTGTTCCTTGGACAGACATAGTTGAGATAAAAGAAACCAAAGTTTTTAATCAGTCGTTTATCAATTTAGTTGTAAAAAATCCGCAAGATTACATCGACAGACAAAAAAGTGCCTTTAAGAGAAAATCAATGAAAATTAATTATAAATCTTATGGAACAGTTATCGGGATTTCGGCGAATGGACTTAAAATCAAATACAAGGAACTAAAAGGTTTACTTGACAGACGGTTCGCTGACTTCAACAGAAAATCTGCATGAGAATGAAATGTAAACTGGCTACAACGGCAAAATACCCGTAAGTAGGATTTTGTAGCTTCGTTGACAGGTAAGCAATAAATTTGAAATGCAACTCTCGTAGGAAGTTCATCGGGAAACTCCTGCCCTGAGTGTATTTGCGAAACGTTGTAACCAATTAAAAAAATCACACCGAAAAATATTAAATGACAATTTTCAATACGGAAAGACTTTTAATAAGAACTCTTAAAGAAGATGATTCTGATGACTATTTTGATATGATGGGCAACCCAAATGTTATGAATCCTATTCCCAGAGAAGTAATGACAAGAGAAAAAAGTAACAATCACTTAAATAACTTCCTTAAAAAGGGTCAAACTACATCAGATGCAAAGGTTTGGGCAATAGAATCAAAAACTGAAAACAAATTCATTGGACTATGTGCCTTTCTCAAAAACAATGAAAACGAAGATGAAATTGGTTATCGCTTAAGAGAAAAATATTGGAAAAAAGGTTTTGGTACAGAAGTAACCGTTGGACTTCTCAAATATGGGTTTGAGCAAATGAAAATGGATAAAATAACTGCTGATGTTGATACCAGAAATTTGAATTCAGTAAAGATTTTAGAGAAGTTTATGACAGTTAAAAAGGAGTTCTTCAATGAAGCAGATAACTGTATTGATAGAAGATATGAAGTAAATAAAAATAACTGGTTACAACAACTGAGCATCGTTTTACGGCCTAAGCCATAATATGTGCTTCATGTTGAACTAAACCCCATTCCTGAGCTACTGCTTATATAATGTGGAATTGATTTTTGGAGTTTATCCCTAAATCAAAATGATTGACTATTCAATCGCTTTGATTTAGGAATTTTTTTTGTCTGGTAGCAAAATGTAGCCTGAGTTACAAGGCATTTCTGCTGCAAAACGTGGTATTTGCAACAATATATCCAAGGATCAAAAAACATTGTCAACCCAAGAGGTATTCTATATTTATGACACCCTATCTACGGCAAATAAATAGGAAGTTCCTTCTACCATCATCCCAACGCTTTCTCACATTTGCTTTCTTTGCTCATCTTCTTACTAAAGAGAACTCAATACATTTCGATAATATAATACTTACTAAATAGTTTGTAAAAATTTAATTAATACAATTTTCATATCGTATCTTTGCAATATGTATTATAGAAGAAAGATATTATTGGCATTACTAGACCAATTTGGGGGGGAGGTTGATAAAATTAGCTTACAGAAATTGCTATTCTTATTAGCAAAACATCAAGATAAAAAATCATTTCATTTTGTCCCATATAGATACGGGTGCTATTCTTTTCAGGCAAATGCAGACTTGAAAACAATGACCAAATATGAACAAACTTTTGAAAGTGAGAAATATTGGAAAAAAGTTGATGAAAAAGATTACTCACTTGAGTTAAATGCAAAGGATAAAGCGGCATTAAGACTAATTAAATCCCAGTATGGTAATCTTGACTCTAACGAGTTAGTTGAATTGACATATAAAAATTATCCTTTTTTTGCGATTAATAGTACAATTGCAGATAAATTCCTTACGAAGGAAGAATTAATACGAGTTGAAAATCTAAGACCTCGTAAAGAAGAAACCGTTCTATTTACTATTGGCTATGAGGGAATTTCACTTGAACAATACATTAACAAACTAATAGTTAATGATATTAAAGTACTTTTTGACGTTCGAAAAAATCCATTCAGTATGAAATTTGGATTTAGTAAAAGTCAACTTATTAACGCTTGTCAAGGTGTCGGTATTGATTACTTGCATATCCCCGAGGTAGGAATTGAAAATGACAAGAGGCAAGAATTAAATACTCAAGCCGATTATGACAAGTTATTTACTTATTACAGGAAAAATATTTTACAAAAAGAGTCTGCAAAGCAAGGTGAAATTCTTGATGTATTAATAAAAAAGGGAAGGATAGCGTTAACCTGTTTTGAGGCTAATATTTGTCAATGTCACAGAAAACACTTGGCGGAATCCATCTCCAAAATGGATGGGTTTTCGTTTGAAATAAAACATATTTAATGTCTCGAAAAAAAGTTCTTATAACTGTAACCACTTACCCTTTACCTTCAAGAAGCTATGACGAGTTAGTATGTACCGCTGGAGTTCTTGAAAATGGTAATTGGATAAGAATTTACCCCGTTCCACTGAGCTTTTTAATCGACTTAAAAGGAACTGGCAAAGTAAAAAATGTTAAGTATACTTGGATAGAGCTTGATGTAAACAAACGATCAGATGATTTTCGCCCTGAAAGTCATTCTCCTATAAATTATGACTTTAAGGATGTAGTTATTGGAGAGTCGATTAATACTGACGGGAATTGGTTGCTAAGAAAAGATTTCTGTTTAAAAAATATCTATACAAATAAAAAAAGCTTACTTGAAGATTCAAAAGCACCAAAAAACATTTCCTTAGCAACTTTTAAACCATCAAATGTACTGGGGGTTGAAATTGAAGAAGATGTTAGAGAGTGGAAAGATGAGTGGAAAGAACTAAGGAAACAAGGAAATTTATTCGAAACAGTAAAACCAGTTGAGAAGTTAATTCCAAAGTTGCCATATAAATTTTCCTACAGGTTTACAGATGATGAAGGGATTGAAAGCAGACTAATGATTGAAGATTGGGAAATTGGGGCTTTATATTGGAATTGTCTTAGAAATGCAGATGGCAATGAGGCAATTGCCTTGAGAAAAGTTAAAGAACAATATGAAGATAATTTTATCAAAAATAAAGATTTATACTTTTTCTTAGGGACAACAAAGGAATGGCATAGGAGAAGAGCAAATAACCCTTTTGTTATAATTGGGGTGTTTTACCCTAAAATAGAATTACAAGGTAAACTGTTTTAATTTGTTCGGGATATTCCATCTGGGAACAAATTACTACCCATAATATGCTGTAAATTTTATGGCTGGGTTTGTTCGGTTTTAGGGCATTTTTGCCCGCTTTAACTATCCGTGTATCTCAAAAAGTTTACAGCGCGCAGTCGGTTTCCTATTTTTTACTAACCGCTGATGAGCATGCTAATGTAAAATACAAGATGGACAGAGCCCCTCCGGCTAGAGGAGAGTGGGAAAGGTTTAATTAATTGATATCTAACATGCTTGCGCAGTGTTCCCTTAGAGCCTGATACTCGCTACTTGATACTTGTATCTCGATACTTTTCTAGCTAATTTCCACCTATTTAACACTTATGGAAGCTCTCAATAAACCTTTTTTATTTTCCCTGGAAAACTAAATTCTGATTGATGTTTTTTTTGTAAAATTGTGATACATTTATACTTTTAATATACGATTAAATAGATGGACGAAAACAGCCTTAAACCGGACAAAGAACCTCCCGTTAGCGCGGAGGAGTGCAATGCCGAAATTCTACCTTTAACAACCGTTTCGCACGAACAACCCTTTAAAGATTCTGAGATAGCTGTTTCAGATTTTAATGTAATCAGTGCTGCCACCTTGAAATTTAAGGACAAACACTTTCCTCAGGCATCTGATAAGCAGTGGAACAGTTGGCGTTGGCAAATTCAAAACAGTTATACCCAGTTTAATAAACTTTCCGAAGTAATTGATGTGAGCACCATCGACGATTTAGATTTTCTGTCTAAATCAAGGAAGTTACCCTTGCGCATTACGCCTTATTATGCCAGTTTATTAAATAACAGTCGCAACGATTACGCCATTGCAAAATCCGTTGTTCCCTCAAAGCTCGAATTGATTGTTTCGGAGGGTGAGGAGTCGGATCCGCTGCACGAGGACAGCATGTGCCCCGTACCTAATCTGGTTCATCGCTATCCCGATCGTACCTTGATGATTTCTACTGGTTTTTGTTCGGTTTATTGCAGGTATTGTACCCGTTCGCATATGGTGCTCAAAGATAAAAAGCACTATGGAACCAAAGCGTGGGAAAAAGCGATTGATTACATAAAAAGTAACCCCAATGTTCGCGATGTGGTTATTTCAGGTGGCGATCCCATGACAATGAACGACAAGCATCTGGAGTATTTGCTTTCATCGCTGCGTGCTATTCCACATGTCGAGATTATTCGTATTGGCACAAAGGTGCCTATGGTGTTGCCGCAACGTATCACTAAAGGATTAGTTAAGATGCTCAAAAAATATCATCCCCTATATATGAGTATCCACGCCACCCATCCCGACGAAATTACCCCCGAAGTTACTGAAGCTGTAACACGATTGGCAGATGGAGGTTTGGTTTTGGGTAGCCAAACGGTGCTGCTTAAAGGCGTAAACGACAATGTGGAAACCATGAAGTCCCTGATGCAGAAGTTGCTGAAAATAAGGATTCGACCCTATTATATTTACCAATGCGATCCTATTCCCGGCTCATCGCACTTTAGAACGCCTGTTGCAAAAGGTCTCGAGATTATTCAAGGACTGCGCGGACATATCAGTGGTTACGGCGTACCCCATTATGTAATAGATGCCCCCGGTGGAGGTGGTAAAGTGCCTCTTTTACCGGAGTATTATCAAGGCAGAGAGGGAGATTATGTGATTATGAAAAATTTTGAAGGTAAGACTTACAAATATTATGATCCAATCCAATGAGTTTATTTAAAATAAGGAAAGTTGCAGATTCGTTTCATCCGGCCAACAAAAATGTGCTCGATCAAGTTTTTGATATCATAAGAATGCATTTTCCATCGGTTAAGCAAGAAAAGATGAATGAAATTCTTGAGCAGATGAAGAATCCGCTTAAGTATCAGTTTTCATCTACCTTGTTTGTAGCCGAAGATGGCCGCAACAACATCAAAGGATTTGCTATCCTGTTTTATATGCCCGATACTCATTTTTGCTTTTTGGATTATATAGCCGTTAAACCAGGAAAAACATCTTCAGGAGTAGGTGGCGCCATTTACGAAAGGGTAAGGGAGGAAGCTCAATTGCTTAATTCCATCGGAATTTTTATGGAATGCCTGCCCGACGATGAGGCGCTTTGTAGGGATAAAAGTGAAATAAAACAAAATATAGCCCGACTGGCCTTCTACGAGCGTTATGGTGCCCGCCCAATCATCGGAACCCATTACGAAACACTCGTAAACCCTGATGATGATTGTCCCCCTTACCTTGTTTTCGACGATTTGGGCAACAGCTATAAATTGTCGGCCTCCGAAGGGAAAAAAATCATCAAAGCCATCCTACAACGTAAATATCCCACCTATTGCCCAGCGGAATATGTAAATATGGTAGTGGCTTCCGTTAAGGACAATCCCGTGCAATTACGCGACTATAAATACATCGTTAAAAACAGGCCGATAGAAAAAAACAAAGCCATTAAAAATCTTATTCCTCTTGTAATTAACGACAAGCACGATATACACCACGTTAAGGAAAGGGGCTACATTGAATCACCCGTTCGGATATCCAGTATTTTAAAAGAGATAACTAAGCTGGAGGCCTTTAAAACAAGACCTTCGCGGGGGTATCCGGATAAGCATATCACAGACGTACATAATCCAAAATATTTTAATTATTTTAAAACGGTGTGTAATAATTTTCCAGAAGGAAAATCCATCTACCCCTATGTTTTTCCAGTACGTAATGCTACGAGGCCACCTAAGGACTTGTCGGTTTTGGCCGGATATTATTGTATTGATACCTTTACGCCACTCAATAAAAATGCCTTTGTGGCAGCCCGATCCGGCGTAAACTGTGCCCTTACGGGAGCCGAGCTGATATTGGAAGGATACCACACGGCCTATGCCCTGGTTCGTCCACCCGGGCACCATGCCGAACGCGATGTTTTTGGTGGTTTCTGTTACTTTAACAACGCTTCCATTGCGGCTCATTTTCTTTCTAAATACGGCAAGGTGGCCATTCTCGATATCGATTACCACCATGGGAACGGTCATCAGCAAATATTTTACGATAGGCGCGATGTTTTAACGGTTTCAATACACGGAAACCCCTCTTTTGCCTATCCTTATTTTACCGGATTTCCGGAAGAAATAGGAGAGGGGGAAGGTGAAGGCTTCAATCATAATTATGCCCTCAAAGAAAATCTTACCGGAGCCGAATTTTTGGTAGTACTGAAAAAAGCCTTGAAGAGAATAGCAGATTTCAAACCGGTTTATCTGATTATTAGTCTAGGTCTGGATATTGCCAAAGGCGACCCAACGGGGACATGGTCGCTTAATACCACCGATTTCAGAAATAACGGTATCGAAATAGGTAAACAAGCATATCCAATACTGTTTGTTCAGGAGGGTGGCTATAAAAACAGGACGCTGGGTACCAACGCCCGTAATTTTTTTGAAGGATTTTTATCATCACGCATAAAATAGAAAGATTTAGAGATGAATATAGGGTTAGCGTACGATTTAAGAAAAGATTATCTCGAGGATGGATATACCATGGAAGAGACGGCCGAATTTGATAAGGAAAGTACCATCGAAGGTATTGAACAGGCCATTCAAAAAGCAGGGCACAGCACCCAACGCATCGGAAACTCAAAAGCATTGATGAAACAGTTGCTGGGCGGACAACGATGGGACATGGTTTTTAACATTACCGAAGGACTTTATGGTGGAGGACGGGAATCGCTGGTGCCAGCAATGCTCGATAGTTTTAAAATACCCTATGTTTTTTCGGGCCCCGTTACCATGGGTGTTTCGCTAAATAAAGCATTTGCAAAGCAAATTATCAGGGATAGCAATATAAATACGCCCAATTTTTTTGTGGTAAGTAATGCTGAAGATGTTGAGCTGGTTAAGCTTGAGTATCCTTTGTTTGCCAAGCCTATTTCGGAAGGCACAGGCAAGGGGATTAGTTCTAAATCAAAAGTTAATTCGGAGCAGGAGCTATTAGCGGTTTGCACCCAACTTTTAGAAAAATTCAATCAACCTGTTTTGGTCGAGGAGTTTTTGCCCGGTCGCGAATTTACGGTGGGCGTTTTAGGTAGCGGAAGCGAGGCTTATGTTCCTGGCGCCATGGAGATTGTTTGTACCAACAGTAAAAACAACATCTATTCGTACGAAAACAAGGAAAATTATGAGGAAGTTGTGGATTACGTTCCGCTGGAGGGTGCTGTCTTAAAAGAGTGCCAGGAGCTTGCTCTTAGCGTGTGGAAGGCCCTCAACTGCTTTGATGGTGGTAGGGTGGATATGAAAATTGACAAGCACGGTAAAATGAGTTTTATAGAGGTAAACCCCCTTGCTGGATTAAACCCTGTCAGCTCCGATTTTCCGATTTTGTGCAGGCTAAATGGTATCGAATACCAGGAAATAATCGATACCATATTAAAATCAGCCATAAAGAGAAATTTTGGGGATTGATGTGATTTGCCATCAAGTTGCAATTATCATGACCTCCCCCCTGAACTCCGAAGGAGTTACCTTTACATAACCCCCAGTGGAGCTTGCGCAACTGGGGGTGTAAAAGCAGAGTGGACTTAACTACATAGGAGTTACCTAAAAAGGGAAACTCCTATAGAGTTTTTTGATTGGGTTTTACCCACCCCCGGATGAATCCGGGGGTTATGGACAGTGAACTCCTATGGAGTTTTCGTAGAGGAACTTGCAAACGTTGTTGTAAATTTTGTTGGGAGAGTAGGATGTATAGCTCCGGTGTATGTTATCAATGAACTGGCTGTCGAGGGATATATTGTAAGTTGGTTGAACAGGCGGTGTAGCTAATCAAACTCCGAAGGAGTTACCATTGCATAACTCCCGTGTAGTTTGCGTAACTGGGGGTGTAAAAGTAGAATGAACTTAACTCCTATGGAGTTTTCGTAGGGGAACTTGCAAACGGTGTTATGAATTTTGTTGGGAGAGTGCGATGTATAGCTCCGGTGTATGTTATCAATGAACTGGCTGTCGAGGGATATATTGTAAGTTGGTTGAACAGGCGGTGTAGCTAATCAAACTCCGAAGGAGTTACCATTGCATAACCCCCAGTGGAGCCTGCGTAACTGGGGGTGTGAAAAATAAAGTAAACTTAACTCCATAGGAGTTACCCTAAAACAAAAGCTATGAATAGTTTTAGACAAATATTTTATCACATCATTTTCTGCACTTATCGGAGAAGGGACACCCTACCCATAGCGCACCATGAAGAATTGTATAAATACATTTGGGGTATTGTAAAAAACAGGAAAGGGATACTTTATCGCATCAATGGTACAGAAAACCATATACACATTCTGTCTGATCTTCACCCAACGGTTTGTTTGTCCGATTTTATCAAGGAAATTAAAACAGCTTCGAATCGGTGGATGAAAGAATCCGGTAATTTCTCGTCCTTCGAGCATTGGGCAGAAGGCTCTTGTGCATTGACATATGGTATTCGAGATAAAGATATGATAGTGAATTATATAAAAAATCAAAAGGAACATCACAAGACTATCGATTTTGAGAATGAATTGAAAACAATTCTGGTTGAAAACGATATTGACTGGGACGAAAAGTATTTGATTTGATAGATAGGGAAACTCCTATAGAGTTTTTTGATTGGGTTTTACCCACCCCCGGATGAATCCGGGGGTTATGCACAGCTAACTCCTATGGAGTTTTCATAGAGCAACTTGCAAACGTTGTTGTAAATTTTGTTGGGAGAGTAGGATGCATAGTCGCTGTGTGTTTTATCAATGAACCGGCTGTCGACGGATAGACTGTAAGCTTATTGAACACGTGGTGTAGCTAATCAAACTCCGAAGGAGTTACCATGGCATAACTCCTAGTGGAACTTGTGTAACTGGGGGTGTAAAAGTAGAATGAACTTAACTCCATAGGAATTACCTAAAAAGGGAAGCTCTTATAGAGTTTTTTGATTGGGTTTTACCCACCCTCGGATGAATCCGAGGGTTATGGACAGTGAACTCCTATGGAGTTTTCGTAGAGGAACTTGCAAACGTTGTTGTAAATTTTGTTGGGAGAGTAGGATGTATAGCTCCGGTGTATGTTATCAATGAACCGGCTGTCGACGGATAGACTGTAAGCTGGTTGAACAGGCGTTGTAGCTAATCAAACTCCGAAGGAGTTACCATTGCATAACCCCCAGTGGAGCCTGCGTAACTGGGGGTGTGAAAAATAAAGTAAACTTAACTCCATAGGAGTTACCTTAAAAACGGCATCAGATATCACTAAAAAAAGTATTTGTAATGAAGCACATCGTAATCCTCCATAATAAAATAGAAAACAACACGCCCGACGAGTTGGACGTATTGGCACAAAGAGACTTGGTAAATGAAGCCTGTATCAATCTGGGATATCGTGTAAGTATTTTAACAGTTGGTGATGATTTAAAAAAGGATTTGCTCGCAGTTGAAGCCATAAAACCCGATGTGGTTTTTAACTTGGTTGAAGCTACCTGGGGTAAAGGGGAACTGATATATCTGGTGCCGGCCATACTCAACGCACAAAAAATTACTTACACAGGCGTTCCGTTGGATGCCCTGTTTGTTACAACGAATAAAGTATTAGCAAAAAAAATGATGCAACAACAGGGGCTTCCTACCGCTCCTTTTTTTACTATTGATGAGATTCACCTGTTGGATCCTCAAAAAAAGTATATAGCTAAACCCATTTGGGAAGAAGCCTCTGTGGGTATTTCTGAAGATTTTATCTTTAACCCCTCCGAAACGGAAAAAGCAAAAAGGATAGGAGAGATGTCTGTTTCGCATTATTTTATCGAGGAGTTTATTGATGGCAGAGAGTTTAATGTAAGTATTGTTGCCGGAGAAAAAGCACCGGAAGTGCTTCCGCCTGCCGAGATGGTATTCTCCGATTACTTTAATGATAAACCTAAAATTGTGGGCTATAAAGCCAAATGGGATGAGGATAGCCCCGAGTACAAAAATACCGTTCGTGCATTTGATACTTTGGTGGATAATCCAACTTTAAAGAAAAGGATGGAAGATGTGTGCCTGCAAAGTTGGAAGGCGTTTAATCTGCACGGCTATGCCCGCGTAGACTTTAGAATAGATGCATCAGACCATATTTATATTTTAGAAATCAATGGAAACCCATGTATAGCCCCCGATAGTGGATTTATTGCTGCGGCAGTTCATGCCGGTTATTCCCCTAAAGATATGATTGAACGGATTATAAAAGATTCGAATTGACGATTGAGAATTACCTGCCCCAAATTGGATTACACCCACATGCTCATAAGTCTTGATACTTGATACTCGTATGTTGCTGTATATTTCTAAGAATGTTAAAAGTATATATATATATTAGAGCTATGTAAAATAAAATAAAGAATGGATGACTGACTTAATACTAAGTACATATAAGTGATACTGTTATCAAGAGATAAGC
>JAGXIO010000191.1 GCA_024635555.1 Saccharicrinis sp. | reverse complement strand
TATTCCAAAAGATTTTAGTAAGATTATAAAAAAGAGACTGTATAATCTTATTCCGATAATGACGACTAAGGGATGCCCATACAATTGTGATTTCTGCTGTGTTACCAATCTGTTTGGAAAAGAAATACGACATATACCTATTGAAAATATAGTAAGGGACATTAAGGAATCGGGGGCAAAGAATTTTTTATTCTTGGATGATAATATCATTGGCCATCCAAAGTATTCAAAAGAGTTATTTAAAGCAATAAAACCTTTAAAAATTAATTGGGTAGGGCAGGCTTCTATATCATTGTTGGTGGGAGATGATGAACTTTTACAACTCGCTTCAGAAAGTGGATGCAAAATGCTGTTCTTCGGAATTGAAAGTGTATCTATAGAACAGATAAAAATAATGCGAAAGGCAATTCAGGATATTGAACATTTGGAGAGTGCTTTTAAAAAGATTAAAAAGATGGGCATTCTTATCCATGCATCAATGGTCTTTGGTTTTGATAACGATACAACAGAAGTGTTCGACGACACCGTTCAGTTCTTAATAAAAAATAAAGTAAATACGGTTTCCTTCAATGTATTAACGCCTTATCCCGGAACAAAAACTTATCAGGATATGAAAAAAGAGGGTCGTTTGATAACAACAGATTGGAGGTATTACGATCATAATACGGTTGTATTCAAACCCAAGAATATGATCCCTTACGAACTCCAAATCGGAAAAGTCGAAGCAAGAAAGCAGTTTTATAGCATATCCTCAGTTCTCAAACGATTTACAGGTAATCTTTATAATCCTGTAGCTTACTTTGCCACAAATTACGGACATATGAAGCAAGTAAAAGTTGAAGCAAAAAGAATAGCTAAAATAAAATCAGAATTATTTTGAAAAAATCATGAGTGATAAATCCCTATAGGTAACGATGCATAAACGTCATTCAAACAGGTGTTTATGTTGGCTTCGGTGGGCAATATTACAGAGCCGACTGCTATTAAAAGCTAAATAGCAAGACCTTATATTGTTTAGATGCTGGCGAAAAAAAATGACATAACTTTACTTTTTCGGTACTCGACAAGCCTTTACGGTCATAAGTATTTAACCTGCTTATCCAAGGGCATTTGTAGCCACTAACCTAATGCCAAAAAGCTTTCTATTCCCGCTGTTAAAATATTCTACTTCTAAGTAAATATTTTCAAAATAAATCATTGGTGTCCGGTAAACTTTTTTTAATTCATTCTCAAACGCAATGTTTTTGTGGTTTTGAGATTTTTTTCAATTAGCTTAGGGCTTACTTCCGCCTCAGAAAATTTCCGTAAATAAAATCAGGTCAGGTGGCGTTAAAAAATCTGGGCTGTTTGAGCGCAGCGAGTTTCCAGATTTTAGCCGACTGATCTGATTTTTAGGAAATTATATGCAGCGGCGGCCTTTTTTGCTTACTTTTTGGGGCTGTAGCCAAAAAGTAAGAGTCCGTGCGGCTTGAGCACTAAGTTAAGATGCAAATGTTTCACCAGACAATCGTGAATAAATTTATAACAATGCAAGAATAAAACTAAAACATTGACATACATAAAATATATATTCTCAGATAAAAAGGCTTCGGTCTACTGGATTAGTTTACTGATGATCCTTTTGATATTTCATATTATAAACTTAATTGTGAATTTCGATGTATTCAGTAAATTTAGTATCGGAGATTTTGTTAAGCTGTATAAAGATGTAATCATTTATAGCATTATTTATATTGGATTCTACACATCTGGATATCTAAATTTTCGTCTTCAGAAACAATTTGAATATTACTACAACTCCAAAATTGATATCAAATCACTTAAAGAAGTCGAAATTTATCAAGAAAGTTTTGCACTTAAACCTCTTGGATCTAATCATAATGCAAAGATTAATATCAAACCCCGTCTGGATAGTTTTATTATTTTCAAAATAGATGAAATTCTTGTTGTTTTTGGGAAAACATATGATTTTGGAATATTCCGACGGCATATAGAACCCTTTCAAATTAACTTAAGTAATGAGCGTATTGATAAACTTAAATTTGTTTCAAAACCAAAGATTAGTGAACTTGAAGTAATTGATAATAATTTAATCATTAAATTTAAGGAAGGGTATAATTCGATAAATAAATTGATAATCAAGGAGTTTAAAGCCTGTAGCCACTAAGGAGCAGGTTATACTAAACGCAGAGAGAAAGTACAAGCACTTAGATTTTAGTTTCCTTTCAAATTTTTAGCAGCTGTAAAAATTTGAAGTTCCTATTCCGCCCGAAAAATATACCGCCATCCATTACCCGTTTCATCTAAACAGATATATACTACAAAAAGGGACAAGCTAAATTTGCGAATAGCTACCCTTTTTCGGCAATATCTTGCAATTGTTCCATGTTTTTCACAACAATTCTTTTGTCGTTAAGCTGAAGAATGCCATCGCGCTCAAAGCTTTTAATAATTTTAACCGCACTTTCGGTGCTGATGCCTGCAAAATCAGCCAGGTCTTTGCGAGTGAGGTGTGTAAAGATGTCGTAGGGCGCAAATTTTTCTTTGGAGAGATATATTAAAGTATCGGCCATCCGGCCATTCATCTGTTTGTACATTAAATTGCGTATGGCTCCGTAAAGCATTTTGCTCTGTGTGCAATGCCGATGAATGATGTTAAAGGCGAAAGAACCATTGTCACGAATAATTTTCTCAACGGTCTTTTTTTCAATTAGCATAACCTGTGTGTCGGTAATAGCTATGGATGAGTAGCTATAGGTTTCATCTTCGAAAATAGTATTTAATCCTACAAAATCGCCTTCGATGAGAAGCTGCAAGTTGTAGTTTTTCTCTTTTTCTTCAAGATGTTGTTTGGCAACTCCCTTGAGAATAAATAGGATATAGGATGCATAAGTACCTTGTTTGGTAAGGTTTTCTCCCTTTCTAAAGCTTACTTGGGTGTTACTCTCTTTAAATAAGTGTAGCTCTGGCTCCGAAAGCATATGAAAGCAAGGCGCATTTATGTCGCAAATAAAATCGGTGTCGTTATCTTGAATAGTTTTCATTCTTCCAGTTTCTCTGTTTGGTTCTATTGCGGCTTTGTAGCTAGTTATTTTACAGTGTTTTATCTGTAGAAGCGTATCTACATCAATATAAAAGCTGTTCTATCTCACCTCAAATCCTGTTTTGGTTTCAATGCAAATTTATAGAAAATAGTTGAAGCTACCCTATTTTTGCAAGGTCTAAGAAAGTATTCGAGACTTGCTATTGTTAAAACAAATATTAGCCTATCTGATGTTCAGTTGACATATGAATTGAAAATAAAACAAAAAGCAGCTATGCGTGCTGCTCTAAATTAAAAATAAGCACATGAGTTTTTGGTATATAGTATTGGCATTAGTGGTCATTTTTGTGGGATTTGTCTATTTTAATTTTCAGCGGATGAAGCGTTTTTCACAAGTGCCGGATAGTAAGGATATTCATCATCTGAATGAGAAGAATTTTAAGAAGGCCACTGCCAAAGGTATTGTGTTGGTGGATTTTTGGGCGTCATGGTGCATGCCTTGCAAAATGATGACTCCTGTACTCAATGATTTGTCGGAGGAGATGGGTAAGCAGGCAGTGATAGCCAAGCTAGATGTTGAAAAGCACCAAGCTTTGTCTACTAAATTTAAGATCAGAAGTATTCCTACGATGATTCTTTTTAAAGATGGCAAAGAGGTCAATCGGTTTCAAGGAATAAAAACCAAAAGTTTTCTTTTAAACAAGATGAAGGAAGCATAACACCAGCAGCTTCAATCAAGGGCAGCACCTGCATCTACCTTGTTTGAAGCTGCCGTTGTATTACACCCGGCCACAATTAATACCTGTTTTTATAATACTTGCTATTACCTAATGCACGTTAGCTTAACTATTGGGCATAACTCTCCCATTTATTCCGATGCTATTTTTTTTGCAAACGTTAGTACAATACTTCGGTATATTTTTGTAACTATCTGAATGTTAGAGTTTTTGATTAGTTATGCAATTTATACTAACACGTTGATAATATGGCGTTTGCAAATAAGTCTAATGTCTTGCACCTCCGCTAAAGCTTTGGCGGCACGCGGATTATCTAAAATCCCTGTCTGCCGACAGGCAGGTAACGATCTATTGTTAGTAGATAGATTTGTTATATTTGCGCTCTGATTAATTTAACCTTGTAACAGGTTAATCGCAATTTATAATATAAGACCTATAATGGTTCAAAAAAAGAGAGAACATCCTAAAGTAAAAGCAGGCTTGCATCCTCGGAATAAACACCGTGAGCGATACAATTTTAAAGAACTTATAAAAGCCTGTCCTGACTTGGCACCTTTTGTGGCGCTGAATAAGTTTCAGGATGAATCCATCAACTTTTCCGACCCAGCGGCAGTTCTGATGCTAAATAGAGCCGTGTTAAAGCATTTCTACAATGTGGATCATTGGTCAATTCCAAAAGGTTTTTTATGTCCACCAGTGCCCGGAAGAGCCGATTATATACACAACGCCGCCGATTTACTGGCAAGCGTAAATGAGGGCGTAATTCCCTCAGGCAAGCACGTAAAGTGCCTCGACATAGGAGTGGGAGCCAATTGCATTTATCCCATTATTGGGAATAGAGAGTATGGATGGTCTTTTGTGGGATCGGATGTCGAAGAAGCAGCCATTAGCTCAGCCACCGCCATCGTTGAAAAAAACGACACCCTAAATGGTCATATCCATCTTTGTTTACAAGCCAATTCATACGATACTTTCCGGGGAATTATTAACGACAATGCGCATTTCGATATAACCATCTGTAACCCACCATTTCATTCCTCACAAGAGGAAGCAGAAGCAGTATCTCTTCGTAAATTAAGTAGTTTAAACAAGACAGAAGTCAATAAGCTTGTTAAAAACTTTGGCGGTACAGGTAAGGAATTATACTGCAATGGAGGCGAAGAACGATTTGTAACAAACATGATAAAGCAAAGCAAAGATTTCGGTCAGGCCTGCCTGTGGTTTACAAGTTTGGTTTCGAAAGAGGATAACCTACGCACGTTTCGTAAAACCTTAAAAGCGGTGCAAGCCGCAGAGGTAAAAACCATTAAGATGAGTCAGGGAACAAAGATTAGCCGTATGCTGGCATGGACTTTCCACGATAAAGAACAACAACAAGCCTGGGCAAAGAAATACTGGAGCCAGTAAACTTTTTATTGCCCTTACTCGCTGATTAGCAAATCTACCAATGTCCTTTTTTATAAATAAAAAGTTATCTTTAATGCCTTAACATAAGTCCATATGCGCTTATCACACCACCCCTGTAGTAATAAACGCTATTAAACGGGCTACATAGGCGAAATAACAGCATATGGGGTGAGGTTATTAATTATGGGGCATTAAAAAACAAATACTAAATGAGATATCTATTTATTTCCATTCTATTTATTGCACTAACAAATAGCTGCAAAGATAACATGTCTGAATATGAGGAATTTAATAGTTATAGACTTGCCAATGTTGTGGATACAAAATATGCGAGTTGGCATATTAACTTCCTGCAAGCACAATTTAAAAACTTTGGTGATGACATTCAAAATAACCAAATGATCTTTATTAATACAGACAGTGAATTACACGACAGCATCACTGCTAATGATTTACAGGTGAATAAGTCAATTGATTTTGAAACAGAAACCCTTATAGGATATTATACATGTTTTCACTCTCATAAACCTCATTATGATTACACTTATAATGTTGAAAAAGATAATTTTTCTAATGAATATATCTTTATTATTAATTGCACGGGTTTTGGTTCTGAATCAAATATAAGCCATCCTTTTGAAGCGATACATTGGTTTATTATTCCTAAAGTCACAAAACGGTCATCTATTAAATTTGAAATTCAGCAAAAGATAGGTATTATTGAAAATTATGATATCTCTGAAATAATTAATAGTTATACTGGGCAATTACTAGCGTTTGTAGAAGATAGTATCAATAAAATGTTTGTAGAGGATAGTATCAATAAAATAGATGTGCAATTAGACGTATTCCCAATGAATGACAATCATCCAAATGTTATGTTTTCATATTCGACAAATGGAAAATTAGTAAAATTTAGTAATCGATACTCTATCTGTAAATTTCCAAATAGAATAGAAATGTATTCGAACAAGGGAAGAGTTGTAGTGCCTCCTTATTCAAATACTAATTATCTTCTGTATAGTGGGGTCTACAATTCAGAAACAGAAGAGTTATGTATTCAATTCAGTAATTATTTGAGTAATTCGAGTAGATTACTTTTTACCGGAACAATAAATAACGCCCCATAACCAAAAATAAAGGTCATGGGCTGGTGCAGGTTGTATTAGGAGTTTTTGCTCGTTAAATAAGTTCGCCAAAGTTTTTACTTCGGTAATTAAAAAGAATAAATTTATCACCAAAACAAAAGCTTTGGCTTGGTGGGGTTTTGGTAGTTTGGTTTTTAAAATTCGCCCACGCCCCTTATTAGTCACGTTGGCGCCAAGGTAATTGACTCACACACAATTAATGTAATGACATGAATAGCATATTAATAGCCTTAATAGGAGCATCTGGAGTGATAATCGGTGCAATAGTTACAATATTGGGACAAATATTGAAACTCCATCTTGAACAGAGAGTTAAAAAGGATAAAATGAAACCAAGAAAAGAATTGTTGAAAAAGATGCTTGAGAAAGACAAAGACGAATGGAGAAAACTTGAAACTCTTCAACATGTTATTGGTTCCGATTCTGAAACAACAAAAATGTTGTTAATTGAGATTGGTGCGAGAGCTTCTGAAACCGGAAGTGATGTTTGGGCATTGATAAAATATAAGCCTCTTCCATAAAGTTAAATAGTAAAAAACTTAATAAATGAATGACAGAGAAATAATTCGACAATATATTAATCCTGACTACAAGATCAAATTAGAACAGGAGATTGAAACTTTACAGGATTTTGAAATTAAAATAATTCTTCACGATTTGACTGAGATGAATATGGACGGAGCTTTTGAGATAATTGATTTATCTTACATCACAGAGAGACAAAATCGTATTTTGACAGTGAGGAATATAAAAACTAATGAAGAAAATACGAGATTCTTACTAAGATAAAATTAAAATCCTGCCGCTTACACATAAGCATCGTTTCACACCCTTAGCCATAAAATGTGCTTCATGTTAAACTAAAGCCCATTCCTGAGCTACGGCTTATATAATGTGGAATTGATTTTTGTAGTATTGCTTATAAGCTACCCCGCTTTGGCGGGGATAAGTTCAACATGCCATCATAAAAAATAGAGCGGTCGGCTGATTACGGAGGTTTCTAATAAATAATTAACTTTATCTCGACCAGAAAAGTAGGAGCTGAGAAATGAGCTACTTTTCATAGTGTGCCGGGAAGCAACGATCGGCAAAATATCTGGTTACATGCTGTAATTAATTTGCGTAAGAATAAATGTCGTGAAAGTTCATTTAGAAATGTTATAACCTATAATCATTCCAAATCCTAGTAGTTATGTCAAAAGCAGTAAAACCCAATTACAAAACAGTAGGAACCGACAAGTACTTTTTTAGCGCCTACCTTAATATGGCAAGGCATAATGCCTACATAATACTATCGCATATTACCCAAAGGCTTATGGAAAAACCAACTACAGACGAAGAACAGTTGGCTAACATGTATGCCGTGCAAATTTTAATCAATAAGCACAAACCCGGTGAAGCTATAAAAGCTGTTGATTTGTTGAACAGGCATTTCCCTTTTCTTAAGTATATGCACGAAAACCAAAAACGTCATGAGCTTATTAATGAAAATAAAGATGATAAAATAATTGACGACGATATCGCAAAAAGCTATTACGAAATCATAACAATGCTATTAAAGCATCTTAAGGGATTTCGTAACTATTATACACATCCGGGTCATGCCGAATTTGTACCCGATCACCAGTTAAAATACATGCTCAAAGATACTTTCGAAGCGGGAATCAGAATCGTAAAAGATCGCTTTAAAATTACAGACGACAAAGATATTGAGCACTTAAGAAGAAAAATACGTAAAAACGATAATCTAAATTTCAAACATAAATTTTTCGAAGACAATACAAGTATTGAAAAAGGACTCGCTTTCTTTATTTGTCTGTTCCTTGAAAAGAAATATGCATTCCTGTTTCTCAAAAAACTCGAAGATTTTAAAGATTCACGAACCATTGCCTGTAAAGCAACTTTGGAAACCTATTGTGTAAACCGGGCAATATTGCCTAAGCAAAGGCTTGAAAGTACCTATTCCAATATCGGATTAGCGCTAGATATGTTCAATGAGTTAAAACGCTGCCCAAAGGACTTATTTGAGCACTTATCGCCAGCGGATAAAAACAGGTTTAGGGTAGATTTAGATAACACTACAAGAGAGCGTATAGATGAGGACGAATATAACGAGGAAATACTGCTAAAAAGAAGCGCTGAACGTTTTCCATGGTTTGCTTTAAATTATATAGACCAAAAAGGTATTTTTGAAAACCTCCGTTTTCATGTAGATATGGGCCGATATTACTACAATTTTTATGAAAAACATTTGATAGACGGCGAAACCACAGATAGAAGCATTAGTCACCACATAAAAGCATTTGGAAAGCTTAGTGAGTTAAACAAATTAAAAATAGAAAAATACGGACAACTAGTAACGGAAATTAGCGAACGCAATAAAAAAAGCGACGAGCCTTATGTTAGCGATACCTATCCACATTATCATTTTGTAGAAAATAAGATAGGATTAAAAGAAACTAAGGATGGAGGTGCAATTTTACCCGAATTAACAAATAAAACAAGGAATTCAGAGCCCGATTTATGGCTAAGTATCTATGAACTACCTGCGTTAATTTTTTACACCTATCTAAACAATAACAAAAATGCCACCGAGGGGGTAATTTTAAAATACAAGAAACGCATATTTCAGCTGTTTTCGGACATTAAAAACGATAGCATAAAAAGCTTTAACAGTAACGAAGACTTAAAAGTACACCTTGCTTCTGAATATAATATTAACAGCAAAGACATACCCGATGCGGTGCGCAATTATTTGTTGTGCAAACCAGAAAACAGTGAGCAAAAGTTTAAAGAATATGCCATCAGGAAAATTGAAAAAGAAATAGAATTAACCCAAAGGAAACTTATAAAGATAAAACACGATATAGATTGGGTAAAAAACGATAAGAATAAGCCTGGCAAAAAAGGCTGGGTGGAAATAAAATCAGGAGTGCTGGCCGATTTTCTGGCTACTGATTTGCTTTATTTTCAAGAGTCCAATGACAGCTTTGGAAAGGATAAAGTTACAGGGCCAAACTTTCAGGTATTACAAGCAAGGCTGGCATTTTATGGGCGCGACAAAGATATGTTAGAAAATATATTTAAGCAATGCCGTTTAATCAACTCCGATAATCCGCACCCCTTTCTTCAAAAGGTAAACCCAAACAGATATAACGATATAGTAAGTTTCTATAAGGCATATTTAGCCCAACGAAAAGCTTACCTTAATAGTTGTCTTGTAGAAGGGAACTTTAGCCGTTATTACTTTCTTAAGCCGGATGGAAACAAATGGAAACAAAAAGATAGTACGTTTATTGAAAAATTAATGACCGAATATTTAAAGAAACCCATATATCTGCCACGCGGTTTGTTTATGGAAGCTATTAAAACCTGGTTATTGAAAAATGGCAGCATACATCTGAAGGAGGTAATCCGAAATACGGAAAAAGTGAACACCATCTATTTATTGCAAAAATATTTTGAGCTCGATCGATCAAGCGATACCTCGCAGGAGTTTTATGAATATAAACGAACATACGATTTTATAAATACATTGTATGATATCAGAACGAATAAACAGATGTTCAAATCCAAAGAGCCATTATGTTTTAGTGTCGGCGAACTTCAAAATAAAATACCAGAACTAAAACAAAAAATAGCCGAATTACCAAAGCAAGCCAAAGAAGGCAAGTCTGAGCAAGAAAAAATGCAAACACAATATGTGCAGTTTACAAAAAACGAAAAGTTGGTGCGCCATACCAAAGCCACCGACATGCTCACATTTTTAATGGCCTCCAATTTACTCAAAGAACAAATGTCCGAAGAGCTCGATCACCACTTGTACCGACTCTCCGACATTGCCCCCGATAACGAAAAGAGTATATTATCCGAATCAATACCTTTTAGTTTGAAAATTCCTTTTTTTAAAAATAACGCCTATGGCTTACCCGATAAAACAAATGGCAAACTGGGCACAAAAACCATTACACAACAAAAGCTGAAAATTAAAAACCATGGCGATTTTATTCGCTTTGCAAAAGACAGGCGCTTAAACGATCTTTTAAAATGGATAAAACAAGAAGAAATTGAACGCCCCGTGCTCGAAAAAGAATTGGAAAACTACGACAATGCCAAAATCGAAGCAGCAATGCTTATTTATCGCTTCGAAGAAAAGATGCATAGTTGTTACAAAGAATATTTCGAAGGGGTATTGAGTGCAAAACCTGAGCATAAAGAATATATTAGCAACGCAGAAATCCTTGGTAAATTCTATGCCGAATACCCACAATTTAAAAAGGAAGAGCAAACAATTAGTTGTATACGAAATGCCTTTTCGCACAACCAATATCCCGAGCACCACAAATTGCCCGAAATAATTGACTGTAACTTGCCCCATATAGCAACAACAATTAGTAGCCTACTAAATGAAAAAATAGGGGAATACACCAAACAACTAAACAACAAATAAATATGGACCTATTTTCTGAAATAGCTGCTAGTCCCGAATTAGTAACAAAAATCACCATTTCGGCAATACAGGCAATGGTTACCATAGTAGCAGTTTTAGGTACCGCATATTTGGCCTATAAATACGGCATTAAAAAAATGCGGAAAGAAGCCTTACACAAACTCGAATCCGAAAAGTACAACCGTATACTCGACTCTTTGCAGGAATGCTGGAAATTATTGGTTTATACTACCCAAACCGAAAATGAAAAGTGCATTATTACATTTGAAAAAGACAAAGACAAAAGCAAAACATACTTTCTAAATACAAAAAATGCAGAGGAATTTTTACATGCATTAACGGCGTATTTTTACTCAAGTGGCTTGGGTTTGTTTCTGCCCAAAGTATTTAAACCCCTACTATTCGAATACCGAAGTATTATTTTTGGTTTTTTATTAGCAACTAAAAATAGTGAAGAAAATAAAATAGAAATAATGAACTTAAAAATGACAAAACGGCTATCCGAAATACACAGCCAGCTGCATACAAACTTACGTGAAGCTTTAGAACTTAATAACCCTCAATTAGAACTTAAAAAATAGCCGCTTAAAAGAATGAAAAACAAGAATACTCCCATTTTTTTAATTACCAAAAAGCATCAAACAAAGATACACGCTACCGTACATAAATATAGGGCTGTGGATGCCTTCATTTTGTAGGGTAAGTACAGCAATTGTTTTTTCTATTATCATTTGTTTTAGGCTGTGGATGCCTTCATTTTGTAGGGTAAGTACAGCTTTTACGGGCGAGGACAAATCGAAATCGGGGCTGTGGATGCCTTCATTTTGTAGGGTAAGTACAGCTCTGATTTTGGTTTAATCGTTTTTGAAATGGCTGTGGATGCCTTCATTTTGTAGGGTAGGTACAGCGCAAAGATACTAGATTCCAACGTATTGGCTGCTGTGGATGCCTTCATTTTGTAGGGTAAGTACAGCTTGTACTGACGAATATCGCGGGTGCGTATGGCTGTGGATGCCTTCATTTTGTAGGGTAAGTACAGCATCTCGAAAGTTAACTTTTCTTTTTGTTCTGCTGTGGATGCCTTCATTTTGCAGGGTAAGTACAGCAAAAAGGTAAATATTGTTTTATTGGTTTTCGCTGTGGATACCTTTATTTTGTAGGGTAGGTACAGCATCTTGTAGAATTGCTGGTCTAGCCCGTCCGCTGTGGATGCCTTCATTTTGTAGGGTAGGTACAGCTATTCGATTGTTAAGTTAGTGATTATCTCGGCTGTGGATGCCTTCATTTTGTAAGGTAGGTACAGCTTATTACCTTACCGTCAACTCCGTTTTGTTGCTGTGGATGCCTTCATTTTGTAGGGTAAGTACAGCATACTGTTTGAAACTTCGATGCAGTCGCAGCTGTGGATGCCTTCATTTTGTAGGGTAGGTACAGCAATTTTGATTTATGCATCCTATGAAATACGCTGTGAATGCCTTCATTTTATAAGGTAAGTACAGCAGTTGAGCATCTGTGGAGCTATTCTAGGGAATTGCAGCCCAAGTCCTAAAAGCAGAAATAGATAAAACCAACAAAGAAATAAACCAAATGGTTAATGAATCACACAATTTATCCGTCGAATAAATTGCCATTGCATAAGAGGTGAATGCATAAATAACTAAAAACTTGTTTATGGACGCAGAAGAATTCTTAAATTTCTTAAAGCAGTTTAAAGCCGACCTAAGGGAGGCTACTAACTATAAAAAAGCCTGTACGAAAAAGCTTTCCGAAGAACTCTTTAGCTTTATTTTCAAGCATTTCCCAATGTATGAGCCCTATCGTGCAACCTTATCGGCTCAACTAAAACCAACGTGCAATGATTGTTCTCTTTTAGTCGTCCAGATGCTTTCAACAGCATTTCATAGTCAACAAAATAACACTCCCTACAAACACAATAGTCGAGACCCAAAAATAAAAAGCAAAGCCAAAAGTGCAAAAGAGCTCCAAGACTTAATTGCTGAGATAAAACAAGTAAAAAACATCTCAGCAGAAGACCTTAAGGTTGTTTTGACCTAAATACCAACTCGAAGTTCCCATCGACAAAGCCGCTTTCGTCCAACATGATTTTTTCTTTATGCCCCGCTGTATTGTCCCTACAATAATTTTCAATATTAAATCATTACTAAACTTTTTCAGTATCTTGGTCGAACAAAGGATAAAATACTTATACGTTGGTGGCAATTAAAATAAACGAAACGCTAATGAGATACATATTGACAATAATATTGATTTTCACTTTTCGATTATTCAACTATGGACAATCAACTGAAAGATTTGATATTCAGGAAATGTTGATTTCGGATACTACTAAAATGATAAATGCCAATGACTTCATTAGGACTGACACTACTTTCTATCAAGATGAGAGATACTATGTAAGGAGAACTTGTTCTGGAGAATGGGGTGGCAGCATCTGGTTTAGAAACAAAAGTACAGGGATTGAATATTCTTGTTCTGCAGCTTGCCGGTGATTATCAATAGAATAGGGGATAAATATGTATTGACAAATAGTCTTGCGCATATGTGTGGTTCTGCCGAGGTGATTGTGATTGATAATCCTGATTCGATGGATATTTTTAAAATGCCGCCTCCTAGGGCAAAGAAAAGGAAAATGGAATACAGATATGTCGGGGATAATGAATCAAAATATAAAAAGGGAACGAGGCTCCTTTTTGATACGATTTGTGCAATGATTCCGATAAGCTTTCCTCATAATGGAGAACTTTATCATGTAGTGTCTGATTCAAAAACACTTTATCTCAGCCTGATAAAAGAGAATAAGCTAGAAACGGTTGATACGATTTACAGCGGATTAGACAATTTTTATAAAAGAGGTGATGGGATTTTATACACATATAGTACAACTGGATTTAGAACAAAAGATGACCACTATATAGTTTTGTTCGAAAACTCTGGACTAGTTGGATATTTAGATATTTTTGGAAATAAAATAAAACTGATTAGATACCAATAACTACCACCAACAATTAAGCTTTCGATCAACGGTAGCGCTTGCGCCTACCTTTATTGAAGCTGGTGTTGTAGCACTTGTCCGGACTCTGACGGAAACCCGGCCACAGTTATCAACGGATGATGGAACTTTTTCGTTAAAAAAAGAAGAGATAAATATAAAATCGTATAATTATATAAAATAATTATGTAAATTCGACGTTATTAATATCATTAAGTTCTTAAAGATAGCCCTGTAAAGGCGTTTTAGGTAGGAAACGGCAGAAGGAGAACAACTACAAGTCGGGAAAAAACAACTGTAAGTCCGAAAAATGGCAATGTAACTCGGAAAAACACATTTGTAAGGCGGGAAAATGGAGATGTAAGCATGGAAAATGCACATGCAACTCCGCAAAAGGGAGATGTACGTTGTAAAAACGCAATTGCAAGACGGGAAAACGGAACTGTAAGTCCGAAAATCCAATTTGTAATTAGCGCGATTAAAAATATCCCCAGAGGACTTAACAGCAGCCAACACCTTGATAAGCGAATTGGAAGCAGCAAGAGCAGTTTACCTAAAAGAAAAAGGAGAATCGCAAGATGCAACAAAGATAAAAGATGCAGCAATCGCTAAGCTGGATGACTGGATGAGCGAGTTCTACGCAGTAGCAAAGATTGGGTTAGAAG
>JAGXIO010000026.1 GCA_024635555.1 Saccharicrinis sp. | reverse complement strand
CCTTAGTACTTGAGTACGTAATGTTTTTTTTTCATGACTTAATGTATTTATGAATAATACCTTAAGTTACGAATTTTAAAGTTAGCTCCGAATGGAGCTTTCGTTCAACTTCCCAATAACCTCATATCACCTGATGTTATTTCGCCTATGTAGCCCGTTTAATAGCGTTTATTACTACAGGGGTGGTTTGATAAGCGCATATGGACTTATGTTAAGGCATTAAAGTTAACTTTTTATTTAAAAAAAGGATATTACTTCATACGATTTTAAGTGATAGGATGGTCTGGTTTTGAGAAACCAACAGAAAGCCCGTGGGGATGGAAAAAACGGAGGATTTCGCCTTTATTTCATCAACGAAACGGAAGTGATAGGTATATTTTAACCCAAAAATTCGATTCGACTTCGTCATCATGTTAATTCGATGATGAATCATAAAAAATGATGGCATATTTTCGAAACCGCTAATGAACCTAAGCTATTGATGTTAAAGGATTACTAATCCATTGAATTGAACCTACTTTTCTGTAGTGAATTTTATCCTATCTTTGATTTTTAACCTGCCCTATTCATAAAATTTATGAATAGGGCACCAAAGGCCGATTCTGCCTAAGCAGAATCGAGGGTTAACCCTCGAAAAAGTTTACTTAAACTTTTTCGGCTTTCCGCCTATGATAGCGGAAAGTGAAAAATGCATGCATTTTTCAGGTTAAATAGACCAACGAAAACACGCAATAAAACCATTCAGAAAAAGTAAAAAAATACAGGTTTTAACTTGACTGTTAACCACCAAAACAATACAAACAGAACCATATGAAACGAGCCCCCGAAGGGTCGGGGCAGGCTATGAGAGTTGCTTCTCACAAAGGGGAATGATTGTAATGGCGAGTTCCCCCGATTCAAGTTCGGGGCAAGCTATGTGGCAAAAAAAATAAATTATAAGAGTATATGAAACGGAACCTTACCTATCTAATTTTAAACAGCGTAACGCTTGTTTTTACTTTAATTATGAATTTTTTATCGGGAACAACAGTTTTTGGTTCAAAGAACGTGGGTCAAATCAGCGAAATGTTTCCCAATTTATTTGCCCCTGCCGGCTATGCCTTTGCCATTTGGGGATTGATTTACCTTATGCTCATAGCTTTTGTTGTACATCAATGGGTAGCATGGTACCGCAAAAAAGAAGACACCCAACTACGGCAAATCGGTTTCTCATTTTCTCTTGCCAATCTTGCCAATGGTTTATGGGTGGTCGCATGGCTTAACCTGTACATCGGCATTTCGGTAATCCTCATGTTTATATTACTGGGCTCATTGATTGCCATGACCCTAAAGCTGCGTCTGGAATTAGGAGATGCTCCTAAACGTATTATTGCCTTAGTATGGTGGCCTATAACCATTTATCTAGGTTGGATTATCGTGGCTACCGTGGCCAACATTACCGCTTTAATGGTCAGCCAAGGATGGTATGGCGGAAGTGTTTCGCCCCTAACTTGGGCAATTGTGATGATAGCCATAGCTACCCTTATCTATTTGTTGCTCATTTATTATCGCAACATGCGCGAGGCCGCTTTGGTGGGTATATGGACATTGATAGCCATTGCAGTAAAACAGTGGGGCGTGCAAACTAGTATTGTATGGGTAGCACTTATCGCTTCTACTGTACTTGCAATTGTAGTGGTGATACATGCCATTAAAGGATTTCAATTGAAACCGAAAAGCTGACTTAGACTTATTATTTTCGGAGGGATTATGAGCACCATGAAATATGGGTTTTTTAACCAACAATTAAAACAAAAAAAAGCCCCCAAATCATTGGAGGCTTTTTTGTTTTATCATTTTTATTCCCTACACCAAACCCTTTGCTTTCAAAAGACCGGCCATTTCCTGCTGTACCTCTTTGGCTGCTTCTCCGGCTTTTTGTGCAAAATCACTATCAGAGCTGGCATAGATGATACCGCGTGACGAGTTCACCAATAGACCACATTTGTCGTTTAATCCATATTCTGCCACTTCTTTCAGACTACCTCCCTGAGCACCCACACCGGGAACCAATAAGAAGTGGTTAGGGATGATAGTTCTAATTTCTTTTAACTTTTCGGCCTTGGTAGCACCCACCACGAACATCATATTTTCCTCGTTGCCCCATGTCTTTGAAGTCTTGATAACTTTCTCAAAAAGCTTTTCACCATTCTCCGTTACATACTGAAAATCAGCGGCTCCTTTGTTCGAAGTCAAAGCCAGCAAAATAACCCATCTATCCACATAGGTCATAAACGGTTTAACGGAATCCTCTCCCATATACGGCGCCACTGTAACCGCATCAAAGTCCATGGCATCAAAAAATGCTTTGGCATACATGCTGGATGTGTTACCAATGTCACCACGCTTGGCATCGGCGATGATAAAAATATCGGGATAGTTGTAACGGATATAGTTTACTGTTTTTTCCAAGCTGTTCCAGCCCGATACGCCCATACTCTCGTAAAAAGCCATATTGGGTTTATAAGCCACGGTAAACTCCTGTGTGGCATCAATTATCTCCTTATTAAAGGCAAAGATAGGGTCGGTTGTTTCCAACAAAAAATGGGGAATTCTATTGATGTCGGTATCCAAACCCACACACAGAAAGCTACCTTTCCGTTTAATGTTTTCAAATAGTTCTTGCGATGTCATGATATATAGATTGTAATGTATTGATTTATAATTTAATCCTTTCCCATACAATTAGCTATGCAATTCAAGTTACCTAAAAAATTACAAAAATATGCTTACACAAACCCTCTACTTCGTTCCGCCGCAAAGTTGCCTAGTATTTTCATTTAATTTTGTGCTGCGTCGGGTTTGTTTAACGTCATATTCCCCGGGTTGAAACCCGGGGCTATTCATATTTTACCCCTAACGGGGTAATTCCTACCCTATGCTTTCCCAGTTAATCAGATTAAAATAAAAAATCTGCCCCCAACCTCCCTTAATGCTATTAGACAAGCTTTAAACTAGCTTTGATTTACAAATTGGTAACTTCGCAGGCTACAAAACGTTATCATCCTATTTACATTAACACTTCCCCTCCCCATTCGGGGAGGGATAACCTGTCCCGAAGAATTGCGGGAGGGAGGGGCTTCTCCCCTACAAATCACTCGCCTTCAACCTTTCGGCATTCTCCTCCAGTATCAAACGATCGATGATAGCTTGCAATTCACCATCCAAAACTGCTGGCAGATTGTACATGGTAAAGTTAACACGATGATCGGTAACCCTACCCTGCGGATAGTTATAAGTACGTATTTTTGCCGAACGGTCGCCTGTGGACACCAAAGTTTTACGCTTCGACGAAATTACATCAAGGTATTTTTGGTATTCAAGATTATACAAACGCGTCCTAAGCTCTATCATCGCCTTATCCAGATTTTTAAGCTGCGATTTTTGATCCTGGCAGGTAACCACAATACCCGAAGGAATGTGTGTAAGTCGGATCGCGGAATAGGTAGTATTCACCGACTGCCCACCAGGCCCTGAAGAGCAATAGGTATCCTTTCGTATATCTTCGGTTCTTAAATCAATATCAAACTCTTCGGCTTCGGGCAATACAGCTACCGATGCCGCTGAGGTATGCACGCGACCTTGAGTTTCGGTTTGCGGTACGCGCTGAACACGATGCACCCCCGACTCATATTTGAGTACGCCATACACACCATTACCACTCACGTTAAAAACCACTTCCTTAAAACCTCCCGAGGTACCTTCACTGATATGAGTCACATCAACCTTCCAGCCTTTCCTTTCGCAATATTTGATGTACATACGATACAGATCGCCGGCAAAGATACTGGCCTCATCGCCACCTGTACCGGCACGCAATTCTACCACGCAGTTCTTTGAATCTTCCGGGTCGGCAGGTATCAGCAGCAGCTTAATTTCCTCTTCCATTTCTGGCAGCTTATCTTCTAATTCTTCCAGCTCGGCCTTGGCCATATCGCGCATCTCCTCATCGTCCTCGCTTTTCAATATTGCTTTTGCCTCGGCAATATTCCCCAGTGTAGTTTTATATAAATCGTGCGCTTGTACTACACGTTCCAATTCTTTATAATCCTTGTTGAGCTTTATATACCGCTTAGTATCAGCTATTACCCCGGGATCGGTAATTTGATCCGAGACTTCCCTAAAACGTATCACTACGCCACCCAACATTTCTAATAATCTATTATCGCTCATTGTATTGTTTATTGAATGCTTTATTTTAGATATTATTCACTACTAAATCACTAAGAGCACAAAGAATCAATTTTTTTTGTATTCAACGCTTGGTGAACTTAGTGTCCTCTGAGTCTTTGTGGTTTACTTACTTTATATAAATCCAGTAAAAAGCATATCTAAATAATCTTCTTATTAGTATTTAAAAGTACCAAACTCACTCTTAATGGTAAGTTCAGTTTTGTTGCTTGCTGCGCATCGGCCTACTATCTGTGCATCGATGTTAAACGATTTACTAATAGCTATCAAATCGGCAGCAATTGCCTCGGGTACATACAATTCCATGCGATGCCCCATATTAAACACCTTGTACATCTCGTCCCAAGCTGTGCCCGATTGCTCCTGAATGGTTTTAAACAAAGGTGGCACCGCGAACATATTGTCTTTGATTACATGAAGATTATCCACAAAATGCAGCACCTTGGTCTGTGCCCCGCCTGAACAATGCACCATACCATTAATTTGAGTGCGATATTTATCCAGCATGGCCTTAATTACCGGGGCATAGGTACGCGTTGGTGAAAGTACCAATTTACCCGCATCAATATCAACACCATCAACTGTATCGGTAAGTTTTAACCCACCTGAATACACCAAATCGGCAGGCACGGATGAGTCGTAGCTCTCGGGATATTTGGCGGCCAAATAATGGGCAAACACATCATGCCTGGCACTGGTTAAACCATTACTGCCCATCCCTCCGTTATATTCTTTTTCGTAAGATGCTTTTCCCGACGACGATAGGCCAACGATGACATCGCCCGCTTTAATGTTTTGGTTGTTGATAACATCCGCACGTTTCATGCGGCAGGTAACCGTAGAATCCACAATGATGGTACGCACCAAATCGCCCACATCAGCCGTTTCGCCCCCAGTAGAAAAGATGGAAATGCCCATTTCTCGTAGCTCAGACAGCAAATCCTCTGTGCCATTGATAATGGCGGATATCACTTCGCCCGGAACTAGGTTTTTATTACGTCCAATAGTTGACGACAATAAAATATTATCCGTAGCGCCCACGCAAAGTAAATCATCTAAGTTCATGATTAAAGCGTCCTGAGCGATTCCTTTCCAAACAGAAATATCACCTGTCTCGCGCCAATACATGTAGGCCAACGACGATTTTGTGCCCGCACCATCAGCATGCATAATGTTGCAGTAATCCTCATCTCCGCAAAGGATATCAGGAATTATTTTGCAAAATGCTTTGGGATATAAACCTTTGTCGATGTTTTTAATGGCGCTATGCACATCTTCTTTTGAGGCGGAAACCCCTCTTTGATTGTACCTTGAATCTGAACTCACTACTATTTTATTTACTAATTTGCGAGTACAAAAATAGTATAATTTTTTGGGAAAAGAGAAGAGGGAAGGGTGTTATAAATGGAAATGTAAAAACAAGTATAACTAGAGCATTACGCATATACGTACATTGCTCTAGTTATTCGATATTAATTACGAAAGGATGATTTCAATACTTAATCCTGCGAAAGTATTAAAACGGAATACGGCCCTATGGAAATTGTAATAAATAGCGCCAAACCATCTGTGTGTCCCTCTTCAGCATTTGAATCCCCTGTGTACTTATCGGTAAATTCCTCATCATAACCTTTCCAATCACTATTGAAACGTACTTTCCAAGTGCCCGAAAGAGGTACACCGATAACATAATTATCGAAAGTTTGGTTTCTAAAATTAACCACAACCACCACACTATCTTTGGACCCACCATTGAACCACCTATGATAGGCAATCACCTTTTCCTGGTTATTAACGTGGTACACATTCGTATTTTGACCGGAAAGCCCTTTTGTGTTTCCGTGAATATTTCGTCGAAGTCCAATCATCTTTTTATAGAGCTTAACCAAACCCGAATATTGCTCGGCCAAGTTCCAATCCAAGGGATCCTTGTCAAAAAACTTTCGATCCTCCAAAAATTCCTGTCCCTGAAAAATCATCGGTATGCCCGAAGAAGTAAAAACCAATGCGGAGCCTAGTACTGATCGTTTGCGCGCAAACCAATGATCAGCGTTCCCTGGCCATATTTCCTCGGGCACGCGCGATCGCCCATTGGCAATACTGTCGTGTGATTCGGTATAAATAACACGTGAAAAAATATCCCCATCAATTTGTTGGGAAATCTGACCCTTTACAACTTCCATATCTCTATCATCATCGCTACCCATGGTTATTTGAGGACGTATTTCTCTGGCAAATGAGTTATCCCACTGCGTTCCAAAACCTGCGCCACCCTCCCCTGTTGTTTTGGTTAACCAAGGATTCATAGTTAAATCTTCGGCAATGGTAATTTTAAACTCAAAACGCTGTTTAACCTCTTTGTTTATCCATTTCATAAAAGTCCATCCATCTGCGATGTCCTCCTCTTTACCTCCCTGATCTCCTTTGGCATTTCGGATAAACGCGGTGGCATCAAAGCGTAAACCGTCAATTCGATAATCGGCCATCCACATCAGCGCATTGTCCCTTAAATATTGTTTAACCTCATCCCTGCCATAATCCGGACGGGTATCACCCCAAGGTGTTTCGGCGCGCCAATCATTATAAAAATAAATGCCTCCCTTATCATCTTTGTGCCAACCATCAAAACGCCACATATCCAGGTCGCCGGGACCAAAATGGTTGTACACAACATCCAAAATTACGGCAATGCCAGCTTTGTGCGCCTCCTTCACCAAATTTTTTAAATCATCCGGCTTACCGTAACTACTCTCTACCGAAAACGGATAACCTGTATTATAACCCCACGAGTAATCGCCCGGAAATTCCATTATGGGCATTAATTCTATAGCGTTAATGCCCAGTTCTTTTAAATAAGGAATTTTTTGGGCCACCGAATTAAGGTTTCCCGGCATATCACGTTGTGGTGTATTAAAAGTACCTACATGAATTTCATAAATAACAAGTTCGTTCCATGATGGCATATTAAAGTCATCGCCATCCCATACAAAATCTGCACCTGTGATAATCGTGTTGCCCGCAGAACTGGTCAACTCTTTGGCATAAGGATCGTTACGTAACAATTTCATGTCGCCATTCCAAATTACGTATTTATATTCATCACCTACTTTGGCTTTATCAATGTTGCCATACCAAAAGCCATTTTCTTCCGAAAAGAGCTCCAGTTCATCCTCCCTCCAGTTATTAAACGATCCTGCAATAAAAAGTTTGTCGGCGTTGGGTGCCCAAACCCTAAATGCTACCCCATTTTTATAAGGGATAGATCCCATGCCAGCTAATTTCTCAGTTTCCATATTTATCTTTTATACAGCAAAGTTGTAAAACCGTGCCACGTTTTTGGTATTGAACAAGTTATGCCCAATTTATGGTATTATCACAATAATTCCGTTATTAATTGATGCTATTGAAATTTAGCGAGATGATTAATTTACCCAAATAGCGCAATGGATTATACAATAATAAACACAAACTTTGCATGTTTGAATTAAAAATTATGATTAAACTTTTACGAGCAAAATGTATTATATAGCACTCAAAATATTTTTATAATATAATTAAATTAAATGTGAGATGACGATTTAGTTAAAAAACTGTGTAATAACAGGATATAACAACCGCAGAAAAAAAATATTATAAATCATCACTTTGGTATTGGTTATTCATAAATAATCGCATACATTTGCAACCGCAAAAACGATATAAGTGTCAAAACGAAGACATTTGTTTAGGCAAATGATGGCGAGGTAGCTCAGCTGGTTAGAGCGCGTGATTCATAATCACGAGGTCGGCGGTTCAAGCCCGCCTCTCGCTACTGAAAATCAAGAGGTTATAACTGTTTTAGTTATAACCTCTTTTTATTTGCACTTAATTTGCACTTAGCTTCACTATCCATTAAAAACTTCGTGGGAATTTTTTGCAATGACTATATTGAGGTAAATATGGATCACGTACAATATTTGGGTCTGAGGGAAAAATTGGTTTATTTTGCTGTTAAATATAGACAGTCAAAATAAATATATCAAAATTG
>JAGXIO010000190.1 GCA_024635555.1 Saccharicrinis sp. | reverse complement strand
GTTGCTTAACCACGCAACTAATCATACACCAAACGTTGTAAACAATTTAAAAAATGAAACTAATTCTAATAAAATTCATAGTTATAATTTTTACAGCGACATTACTAAATAGCTGTGATTCTAATTTGAAAAAGGTACACCGAAAACAAGAAGCAAAAAAAATGTGGTCTGGAATTCCTGGGGACCCGAATATTTTAGTATCTGATAGGATGGCAATAAAAGACGTTATGAACGCTTATGCTTTTTATTGGGACAACAGTGATTTAGAGAACTATTTTGGGTTATTTACTGATGAGGCTGCAAATAATATGAGTAAAGAAAGAACTACTGAAAGACTTGATTATTTTAAATCTAATGAATTGCAACGAAGACACCTTATGGCAAATACTCATTTTTTAGAACAAAATGATAGTACTGCATATATTAAACAGTATACTTTACTTACTAGTACTAAAAGCAAAAAAGAATTAACTCCTATTTCTACAATAGTTTATGATGTTTGGTTGATAAAAGTTGATGGAATTTGGAAAATATCAAAACGTAATATGAATTTAGATGGAGAGCTTGATATGCCAATTAAACCAAAATAAAAAAACTGTTTACAACATCGGCTATAGTTTACTGCTGCGTATTTTTTCCTTCGGAAAAACCACGCAAGCGTGAATGGTCAGTTTTTATTTACTAAATTTATTGTTTAACCAAACGCAGCAAACCATAGCCGAGGAACGTTAGCAGCAATAACACTTAATAATTAAAAAGTAGTATTATGATTTACATGAAAAACACATCCAAAACTATTGACCGAATGGTATTGCCACTTTTTGTGGTAGTTACATTATTTCTATTACTTTCATGCAACAGTGATAAAAAGGAAACACCGCCTATACATGGCCAAAACAAGCTGCCTGAAATCTATTTGAACCACCTTTATGTTGTTCTTGATTCGAATACTTTATTACATCTGGCCGATTCATCATTTATATCTGAAAAGTTTGGAAACATAAAAGTGCACACTGCAACAACAGCCACCGAGTCATGGTCCGGAATATACCTGTTTGGGAAGAATAGTTATTTTGAATTTTTTTCAACTAAAGGATATAAAGGCGCAACCTTAAACGATTTCGGTCTTGTTTTTATGACCGCTCGATCAAATGAGATTTGGAAGATAAAAAAACATTGGAGGGAAAATAGTAATGATTCAATAGTAGCAGATACTGTATTGAAAATGCAAAATGGCAAGCATACCCCTTGGTTTTATAACCTGAGCCTTTTAAATAAAGATAGCGTTCAGCCTTTTTCAACTTTTTTAATGGAGAATACACCTGAGGAATTAAGCGCTGTTGGCTTTTCTGCTGAGGAAATTAAAAATGGCATAAACTGGCCAACTTATTCTATTAAGAGGACAAAAGCAGAGTTTACGAAATCATTTAATCAAATTCAATCAGTCACCTTACTAATCAATAAAAAAGAATATAATCATTTAAAAAAATCATTTTTAGGATTTGGCTTACAGCAAAAAGGAACTACTTTTTTTAATAAACAAATAAAAATAATCTGCATAAGGGATGAAAAATTTACTGCTCGGCTAAAAACCATAGAAACGGCGTTAACAGGCCTATACGCTAAAACGGATATAAAAATTAGTGATAAGCTTATAGTGCATGTAAATGGAAGCAAAGCTATATGGGAAATCAGGTATTAATGTACAGAAACCCATTTTACAGTAAACTAAGTCTAAATAAGAAGCCACGAACTTAAAACGTTGCATTGCCAAAATGCAGGTGGCAAAAAAAAATAATTTGATTTCAGCTTCAGTAATTCTATTGCACATTAGTATGCACCGTAAGAGAGAAAGTTACTGTGCTGCCAAACTGCAAAATTCTAATTCAGGTACAGATACAATACTTTGCGTAGCACGAACGCACAACATGGGGCTTGGCGTTATTGGGGCAGGACATTGAAACATCGGCTGTAGTTCGCTATCAGCTTCAGTTTCGGCTCGACGTTAATAATTTAGCTTTAGGTCATATCTTCAACTATTAAATCAATATTGGGCTTCGGTTGTCGGCTGACGTTTTTCAAATATCCCAACAACGCCAAGCCCTGTTCGTTGGCAATAATTTGCTATTTTAATAAAAATTCGCCTGTAAAATGCTGCTGTTTCTTTTCAGGTAATGTATGAAATCCAACCGCTTGCATGTCACGAAAGAGTCGCTCCAATTCGAATTTTCGGTAAAAACTTTGACCGCCTACCGTTTCCATGGCTTTATTGACAGTTTCTTTGCATGCATTAGCAAGCAAAGTCTTTCTAGCCAATATTTCAACACCTATTCTTTCTTCAGCCTTAAAATTTAAATTATTGACAATTTCAATCATGTCTTTATGTAGCACTTTGGCTAATGTAAGGCTATTGTAAATTTCCCCAAGTAAGAAAGTTGTATCAAGAGGTCTACTCTGTTTTGATTTTAATTTTTCTAAAGAAATCTTCATCGCTTTTTCTGCAATTCCTATATAGGGAGCCATGATTAAGGGTAATGCCACAGTTAAAACAACATTCCAAAACAGGGGGAATTCTCCTTTTGCTCTTTTCATAACTATACTATCTTCTGGAATAAACACATTATCAAGAATCACCGTCTGTGAACCCGTTCCACGCATTCCTAATGTATGCCAATCATCCAAAAGTTTTATCCCATCAGATTTCATAGATACTGGAAAATGGAGTACTTGCCATCCCTCTTCCGGGTCATTAAAAGGTATACTAGTCACCAAAAGATCACCTATTGCTGACTGACTTGCAAATTGTTTTCTCGCTGAAACCAAATAACCATTGTCAGTTCTTGTCATTGCACCATTAGAATCTAACCAGTCTCGTGCGCCTGTACTCACCAGTACCAAGTTTTTATCCACAACCTCTTTTAGGAATTCGCCACCTGAGCCTTCATGTTTATATTTCCAGATATTTACCGCAAGAAGATGTTGGTGCATAGACAATGCCAATGCCGTAGAAGGGCAATACTGCGCTATTTTAACCAATATAGTACACATATCTGTAAAGGGAACTCCAGCACCTCCCAATGCTTTTGGTATCATGGCTGTTAAAAATCCATTCTTTTTCAATATCTGATAGTTATCAGCTACAAAGGTATCGTCCTTATCGTGGACAATTCCATTTGCTGCTAATTGGTCCCCAAGCTGGTCTATTAAGTTTAACCAGTACTTTAAAGGAGTTTCAGTTACCTTGTTTTCATGAATATTCATAATACAATAAAAGGTTTTCTATAATATCGCTCAAACAGACAGTTGCGCTTTTTGATATTTTAAAGGAGTAATTCCATTCTCGTTCTTGAAAACCCTAGCAAAATGGGCAGGACTTTCAAAACCACTATCAAAAGCCACTTCATATACTTTTAAATTGGTATTCTCCAATAATTGTTTTGCGTGAAGAAGTCTTTTTTTAGTAAGCCATTTTCCTGGTGATGTTCCATAAACACTATAAAAGTCGCGATTAAAAGTACTTAAACTTCTGTGCAATAGTCTTGCAAAATCATCGAGTGATAAATTATAAACAAAATTGGACTCCATTATATTTTTAACCGATGGTTTAACTTCTTGGGCAATCTGTTTAAAATAGCTGCCGATTTCGGGGTTATAAGGCAGCGACAAAATATTGACCAACAATTCTTGAAATTTTATTTCCATCAGATATTTTGAAGGCTTTTCATGATTAAAAAAATAATCTAATATTGACGTAAAATAAGTACTTAACGTTCTATCCATTTTCAAAGGAATTGCACTGTCACTTTGAAGACTACTTTTTTGATTGGCACCAATTTCAGGTTTTTGTGACATAAAATCCTTGATATAAGAATCGGGAATAAAGATTACTATGGCGCAAAAATCTGAGTCAAAATACTTCTCAATTATATTTGCCCCTTTTTTTACAAAAAGTACCTCATTGGCATGAACCATATAGCTATTCTCTAGCGTTCGCCATTTCTTTTTACCCTCTAGTACATATATGAAATAATTTAGGTGGTTCCAAGTAGTGAATATGGATTTTGTCTCTGTACAGCGATATTCCGAAAACATAAGTGACGACACTTCAATTTTCTTGAACGTAGGTGTGTTTTTTGCTATGTCGTAGCCGTTACCCATTATTTAAATATATTTTTCACTTAGAAAAGTACAGCTTTTTAAGAGAATGAACTCATTATAACCAACTTAGACAATGATCAACTATTGTTTTAATCGACAAATATCTCAATACCTTGTTTTCTTAATATATGAAGATTCAAGTAATCATGTCAGTTTACTATAAACCCAAGAACCGATTTCTAATCGATTTTTGCAGGTTTTAAAATAAGGTCGTTGTCCGATGCCAATTTGGCGAATTCCTCTGCACTTAGGGTATTAGATGGTTCTGTTCCAGGCTCTACCCCTACTTTTTTGAAAAAATCCAACAGACCATGTTTAGCATTTGGTACAGTAGCAAATACCAATTTCAAAGGTTCATTACCCGTATTTTGAAAGGAATGCCATTCTCCCGGTGCCGTATACCATACATAGCCTTCTTTAACAATTGTTTCTTTACGCTCATCGTTCTCATAACTAATTACGATACCTGTTCCTGAAAGGAAATAAGCAATCTCTTCCGTTTTATTATGCTTGTGCTCTGGTAAAGCTCCACCTACTCCCAACTCGTATTTTGAAAAACCTGAAGTAGCATCAGGGTGACTTTCAGGGTCCATATAAATTTGAAGCAATCCTCCAGACCCGAGTTTGTCTTTGCTCTCTGGAAATATCCACAATTGATGAGCGTCCTCTGGCTTTATTATTCTTTTACTAGTGTGTGTATGTGTGGAATTATCATGAATATGAGATTCTTCTTTTTCGTCAAGAGAAAGTACTGCTACCGAATCGTCTTTTTTATCAGATTTATCTACATTTTCACCACAACCTAGAACGATGGTGAATATCATAGTTATGGCAGCTAATTTCATTAATTTAAGGTTCTTTTTGTTTTTCAGCATGGTTGAAGTATTTATGATTATTAGTAACTTTATTGTACGATTCAAAACTAGCGAGAATATAGGTACTTTAACTGACTAGGGCTTTCAATAAATTGACTGTGTATGTCAAAATAATATTTTTGAAAGGATAAAATCTATTTAAAAACTTGCTAAATATTGTTACGACTAAAGAAAACTGCACATTATTTAGGTTTTAAAACAAAAACTATTGCCAACACCGTGTACCTGCCAGCCGGCAGACTGGTATATAACCAGCCCGACAGAGTCGTTCTGGCGGGTTGATTTGGCAAATGCATATTTAAAAAATTCCTTCCGACTTTCCTGTGGCACTTCAGCCGATATATAAAGATTATTTTTAAGCCTATCGCTACAACTAGAGTTAGAAGGTCAATCTCCTTGGCAAAAAACGAAGTTAAAACAGGATTAGAAATTGGCTACCGGCCTATTATTACGGATTCCTATATTTGTAAAACTGTAGGAATTATTAACTTACCGACAAAATGGAAATATAAACTCTAAATATAGACTGTTGTTAGCCACAAGCTGGGAAAAAATCCATAAAGCGTTAAAATTCTGAACTTAAAAACGCCACATTTCAAACAGCACATTTATTTTTTCCAACCACACAAGCCAACGC
>JAGXIO010000189.1 GCA_024635555.1 Saccharicrinis sp. | reverse complement strand
GTTTTCTCCTGCTCCTGAGTTAATATTGTTTTCAATTGTTTTTGCTAATAACGGTGCTTGGAAACCATAAGCAGTCCTTGAGATTAAGATCAGAATATTGAATAATGCAAAAGAAACGGCAATTCTGCCTGTCCTAATTCCAACTATTCTCACTGAATATGACAAAGTGGTTATCAGATTAATCAGGAAAACCAAAATTAATACTATTATTATTTGTGTTGTCATTTCTGTTTCTTGGTTTTAGCTATGTTGCAAACATATCGTTTCAAATATAGGAAATATGTTCATCCTATTTAATCAGCATCACAAAAACATTCCTGACACCTTATTTTTATTTTAGTAAGGAAAGGCTGGTCGATCCTGACTCGTGTTTTATCTAGATTCGTTGCTGAAATGGCTGGAGGATTTTAAATTTCTGCAGCTTCAACTCGGGCAATACAATTTTCAGGTCCATATCGGCATCTTCTTTTTGCCAATATACGATGTAATTGATACAGCCATCTTGCAACTGATATCCTTTATTTTCCAAGGACAATAAACTTTCTTTAAAACTAGCAGAAAACTTAACAATACTATTTCCCATAGCATCGGAGCAACCATTGCTATTTACGGTCAGTTTATCGCCACTTTTAAGATTTGAAATTAGATGCTGGCGTGAGATAAAGTAATCTAACCAAATATCTTTGTGAGTTAAGTGAAGTATCAACAAATCAGTTTCTTCGTAATGGTTTTCGTCCAAGCTACGCATTATATCATCACATGTAAAGTCATCTAAATAATTCCCGTTTAAATGAATAGTCAGGTTTTGTTTGGCTCTGGTCATGGCCACATACAGTTGTCTTTTTTTCTCATCTGTTTCCGGATTGAAGCCATTGAGCATTAAAAAAACGTTGTCAAACTCCTTTCCTTTGGCCTTGTGAATGGTGGAAACAAATATGGTTTCGCCCGTTGTTTGGATGAAATCTTCGAGTGTTGACTCTCGGATAAAAACATCAAAATCAGATTGGTACTTCTTTTTTGGATTACTTAATGCAAATTCCTTGATGAGATTGATACAAATATCAATTTTTGTGCTGTCCTTATATTTATCCCAAAGCCTTCTTTTTGCCTCCTTCCATGTATTGTGGCTAATTACAAAGTTGTCGCCGGTAAAGTTAAGTTGCTCTATAAAATATCGTATTTCTAGTAAGTTATGCAGACTAAAACCTTCGTTGGTTTGAATAATTTTGGCAGGGAGCCCCGCTTTATTTAGCAATCCGCATATTTGCAGTGCTTCGTGGTTGGTTTGTGTTAATACACAGGTTGTTGCAGCAAGGTCGGAAGTGAGCACATCCTCCACAGTAGCACCGATGATGTGCTTTGCGGTATACTTTACAAGCTTGACCGAACCATTTTCGTTTTGATGCGCAAAAAGGGGCATTTGTTTAATCCGGTGACTTATAGTTTGTACAAAGCTGTTTGTAAATACGACCAAATTATTTTTACTCCGGTAATTTTTATTGAGCTCGTATTTTTTGGCTTGATGATGGTGCATAAACTGCTCCAAGTATGTTGAATTAGCGCCCCTGAACTCGTAAATATTTTGGTCGTCATCGCCCACTGCAATTACCCTCATTTCTTCGTTGTGGGCCATCAAAGCCTGTATCAATTCAAATTCAGATTGATTCATATCCTGGGCTTCGTCGATAACCAATACGGTTTTGGTTATCCGGTTGGGCTCAATGTCGTGGCTTTTTATTTTTTCGACAGCCAGTTGGATAATGGTCTCCGATTTTTCAATGGAACCCATTTTACCCAGCAGGTCGAAACAATAGGAGTGGAAGGTTTTAATTTCGATAAAGCTGGCGGCATTGCCTATTAATTCTATCAGTTTGGTTTTAAATTCGGTAGCCGCCGCCCTCGAAAAAGTTACCATTAGTAACTGCTCATGCTTTACATCTTCCATCAGTAACAGGGAAGCCAGTTTATGCACCAACACCCTTGTTTTTCCGCTGCCAGGGCCCGCTGCAATACCAATGTGCAACGAGTGTTTGTCTCTTATAATACTTGATTGTTCGGAAGATAGCTCTCCGAAAAGTTGCTTGAACTTTGTTGGGGTGAGGTTACGCTTTATCTCTTCTTGGCGTTCAATATTAAAGTATTTTCGTAAAAAAGAGGCATAGTTTAACTGAAAATAATCCTCCACAAAGAGCACCGCTTCTTGATAGTTGCGATTCATTTTTTCGGCATACTCGCCAACCATATGTATTTGCTGTATTTTATTTTCATAAAATTCTTTCAGCTTGCTATAATCTTCGGTTTTATACTGTTTTTTATTATTTTTTTCCAGTCGTTCAATGCTCAGTTTGTTATACACCACCAAAAAACCGCCTTCTATTTTTATGGCGTCCATCCGCGACAGGTAAAACAACGCATCCTCAACATCCTCAATGGTAACAACCAATTTAAACAGCACGGATGCCCTTTCGTATTCTTGCTTTAATTCGTGTACCGAAAACTCTACTAGCAATTGTTCTTTGTCCGCATCGGCAGTAGATAGGTTTATCTTGCTTTTTGCATATAATAGTTCCACAATAAACTGCGACAGTGCGTGGCGTTTATTTAACTTATCTGTTAATACGTTTTTGGGATAGTTGGCAATGATGGTGAGGTTGTTTTTTGCAGGGTCGTTGCTTTTTCGTTTAATCCAATTTTTAATCACCCAGAAATTAATGATGTTCCTCAGTTTATTAGCCGACACATCTCTGCATCCTTGTAATTCGGCAAGTTCATTGAGTTGTTTGATATGATATGATTTTTCCTGCTCATCAATTTGTGATACAAAAAAGTTTTCGATTTGGCTGATGGTTTTAATAATATCCAATGAATGGTTTATATTATCGCCACGTTTGATGAATGCCGTTAAATCTTTGGTGTCGGCCAATATTTTTTCTTCGCGCAGTAAATTAATTACCTGGATAACTTCCTCTTTTACTATGCCCAGATGGTCGGATATATGGTCGATACGCGATTCGGCAGCTTCTTCGTTGGCCTGTTTTTTACTTTTGCTCGAAAATAACTTTTTTATGATACGAGCGGCTTGTTGCTTTTGCTTTTCGTTAAAATGTTCCGAAACATTTATTTTTTCAATGGCCTCCTGCGCATTTTTCGATAAGATACTGTTGGCAAATATCTGTGGCATATTTTGACCACGTTTTAGGTATCCAGCTTCTTCAAGAGCAGATATTGCGGTAGTTACGCGTGTTTCAATTTCAACCACATTGTCGTCCCAACCTGCTTTTCGGGCAATTTCCAATGCGGAATTGGAAACTAATGAACGAAAGCGCGTTAAATCCCTTATGGCTTTCCAAATTTGCTGTATCTCTTTAATATGGAGCTTTGTTTGGTTCAGCAGGATAAAGTGCTTGCTCAAATCCTCTTCGTTGTACAAAACATAGCAATCGGCCGTTATATTTTCGTCGCGTCCGGCTCGGCCTGCCTCCTGCACATAATTTTCGAGCGAATCGGATATGTCGTAATGAATCACCATGCCCACATCTTTTTTATCCACTCCCATACCAAAGGCAGATGTAGCTACCATGATATGAACATCGCCACGGATAAAAGCATCCTGGTTGGCCGATTTTTCCTGCTTATCCATTTTTCCGTGATAGGATTTTGCCAGATAGCCGTCATTGCAAAGTCGTTCGGCCAACTGAAACGCTCTACGGGTACGCGACACATATAAAATAGTGGGACAGGGCTTGCCCTCGATAAGATTGCGAACTGTAGCGTACTTTTCCTCTTCGGTTTCGCGGGGAATAACTTTGTAATGCAGATTGGTACGAGATGATTTTGTGCTAAACGTTTGTAAGGTCAGGTCTAGTTTATCTCGGAAATAATCCTTTATATCCTGGATTACTTTTTGCTTGGCGGTGGCGGTAAAACACGAAATGGGAATTTTTTCATCCAAATTTTTTGTTTTCTGCAACTGCTTTATAAAATCGCCAATATAAAGGTAATCTACCCTAAAATCCTGTCCCCACGACGAGAAGCAATGTGCTTCGTCAATAACAAACCGAACAATATGCCGGCCAAGCAACAGGTGCTCGATGGATTTGGAACGCAATGATTCGGGAGAGATATATAAAATGGAAGCAGAGCCATTTTGAACCCGTTCAAAGGATTTAGCCCTTTCAATGGGGTCGAGTAAGCCATTGATGGTAACGGCATCGGTAATGTTCGATTTTTCAAGGTTATCAACCTGATCCTTCATTAAGGATTGAAGCGGCGAAATAACCACGGTTAATCCTTTTACGTTTTCGCCACTCATCAATGCCGGAACCTGAAAAGTGATGGATTTACCACCACCCGTGGGAAACACCGCCAATAGCGATTTATTGTTCAAGGCAGCGTTCACAGCCTCTTCCTGCAACGGTTTGTCGTCATAGGTACGGTATGCATCAAACCCAAAATATTTTTTTAAGCCTTTATTTGCATCCAAAAATTGATGACAATACGGGCAACCATAAATACAGCGCTTATTCCGCAATAGATACATCACGCGCTCCACATCGGGGTAGTTTTTTGCAACCCAGTGGGGCGTAACGGAATATCGGCTGTGGGTATTGATCAAAGCCAGGCAGTACGCCAATTCAATCGGATTTTCAATAGTCAACTTTTCAATAGGAGCATTATCGCAAATTTGAGTAAGAAACCTATTTTTAATCAACAGGGTAAGGTTTGCATCCTGAAACGAACAACCCACAAATTTTAAAAACGCCGCAAACTCATTTTTATCCGCCAACAACGCAAAATATATTTGTTGTAGCTCCGTATCGATTTCGGCAAATGCGGCCACCTCATCGTAAAACAAGTCCATTGCTTTTATGGCATCGTTTAAAGGATTGTTGAGATCTTCCGTTTGAAGCTTGTCATCTTTTACCAAAGCGTGATAGGGTTGCTTGGGAAAAAGCAGAGGGGAGAGGTATAAAGTGTCGATGCAGTTGAAAACGGAAAAATTGATGCGGGAAGCTTTCTGAAGATAAGGCAAATCATGTTTTAAAATGTTGTGCCCGCAAATATAACGTGTGCCATTAACAAAGTTTATAAAATCGGAGACAGCGCAGGAATGAAAATTCTCGCCTTTTTCATCGACACCGCCTATATCGAGTATCCGCTTACTTTTAACGTCTATTTCCGTGTCTATGAAAACTATGCTATTCATTTATTTTTCACAATCAAGATCTTTAAAAAAATCAACTTCGGTTTTTTAGTCCGTTCTTTTTAGCCCTCGAGCCATAACACCCAAACCAATTGTAATATAGTGCATATTACCCGCCATGCCAACGTATTTCTTTTCAAAACTTGTTGCACCGTATGCATATCTTAGCCTTATAAATGCGTAGCTTGCTTTGGGGTTGAATGCAGGTATGTTTTTGGGGCCAAATTTTAAATCGAAGTTAATTCCGGCTAAATAGGTCGTAGTAAACTCCAAGGACACTTCTTTTAGTTCAGGTGTTTTGTCTATATCCACCGAAATGGGGCTAATATCCATCCCAGCTATGCCCGCAAAAGGCGAAATCTTAAATTTATTGTCATTATACACAACGTAACCCAAGGAAGCCTCCGGAAATACAACCATTGACCGTGAACCTTCCTCCCAAGTGCCCAATGAATAATCCACATCCTTTTTAGTGCTGTTAAAACCAATATAATCCCTTAGATACAACTCCCAGTTTTTATAGCAAACATCAAATGCTACACCGATGGGCACATTATTGGTGTAGTTTTGGCTTAGGTTGCCAGTGTAAATACCGTAACCGCTAAAAAATTCAAAAGTCATACCCCAATTTTTGGGTACGAGCTTATATCTTATGTACTTTTTAGTAAATCCCTCAAATTTAGTTGAGGGAAATGTTTTTATAAAGTCATCGGCTTTATCATTTAAACCATCTTGCGCATAGATGTTGTCCCTTTTATCTATTAAAAGATATTCTAAGTTCAAAGTCAGTATTTGTTTGGTTTCCTCATCTAATTCAGCGTTTTGGATACGCTCTTTAATTTGCGATTCAAATTCAAATGTTTTATCAAGAAGCTTTTCGTATAGCTTATCGTTTAAAGGTGCTATTTTAGTTTGGTCATTCTCTATTTTACTAGCATCGAAATGTTGGATGTCTTCTGCCAATTCTATATAGTCATTCGTCCAGTAAAGAATAAACCAGTACTCGGCTGTATAAAAAGTGAGATAATTATCGTCTTCAATATCAATAAGGTAATCTTTAATCTCTTTCACTTTGTTTATGTCGCCTTCTACAAATTTGTCCAGCAGCAGTCTCCGTCCCTTAGAGATTATAGAGGATTTGGATTCCTCATAATCCATTATCTGAGATTTGATACTATCCATTTGACCAAAAAGACAGTGGGTAATCATTATTAAAATCACCGTAAACGTCATTGCTTTTTTCATCGCTATTTTTTCATTTGTTTTCTTAAATCTTATCCACAGTAATAATCCTAAAAGTATTAGAATTTATAGTTATTCTAATGTTATACTCCACATTTATCACATAATAGTTTTTACCAGTTTTTGTAAAGAGATTGATATCCGTCTCTTTCAAAATTGTAAGTATATATTCCTCAATTTGCGTTTTTGAAAATTTGATGTTTAATTTTTTATTTATTCTCTCATAAACAAGTGCCGTATAACAAATATGCTCCAATATTTCTGGTTTTCCTAAATTCATAATAAGTTGGTTTTTAAATATTTATTATCACAGCAAGCCATATTTATCAGCCAAGAAAATCAGCAATAGCGATAAGGTAAACGCCACGATGGGTGATATAAGCCACATCACAAAAAACTTTTTGACTTCTGTTTTTTTGAAAATATTTTTCGCACCCAACTTGGCTACTCCAATACCCAAAATAGCAGCCACATTCAGTTGTACCAGCGAGGTTGGAATACCTTTGGTTAAGGATGCCAATAACAATAGACTTGCCGACACAAAAGCTATGATAACGGCTTCGAATTTGCCGAAGAGCACGATTTCTTTTCCTGTATTTTTTACGATTTTATGACCGAATATAGAGCTTCCTATTGCAAAACTGGGTGCGACCATCAATGTGGATAATATCATTAGCAAGATAAAATTGTCATCGCCAGTTATGTTTAGTTCATTGGCCGTCATGGAGGCAATGGGGCCGGCGGCATTGGCCACATTATTGGCTCCAATGGAAAATGCAACATACAACGACATAAAAACCAGTAAGCCATTCCAAATCGGTTTTAGGTTTTCGTTTTGAGCACGGGGTAGGGTATAGCCTCTTTTTCGCATGGGGCGATAAATATATTTACCGATAAACAAACTGATAAAAAACGAAATGATGGGTAAAATAAACCAGGTGGGAATTATCTCTAGTAACAGCTTATCGGTATTTAACGAATCTAAATATAAGGCTACCGCGCTTACCGATAATACGGTGGACTGACTGGTAGATTGAGGAATTCCGGCTAAGTTGGCTATTAACAGCGAAATAGCTACCGAAAAAAGGATGATGGAAACCACGGTTATCGACATCAGTTCACTCGATAACAGATCTTTGCCCATAGTAGTTGCAGTACCCTTGCCGGCAAGAATTGCCCCTAAAAACACCATAATGCCGAATAGACCGGGAATCAGATTTTTTTTGATGACGTTGGCTCCATAGGCTGCGGAGAATGCAGGGCCGGTGCCGCTTCCGCCCATTGTAATAGCCAAAAACATGGCAATGATAAAAGGGATTAATAGATGACTTAGTAATGGTGAAATCATAGGATCAATTTGTTTGTATTGCTGCTGTCAGACCTTTGTAACTTGTCGGTTTTATACTGGATTTAATTTTCAAATATAGTTAAAAAACAATATTGATAAGTGTTGTAATGGTAGAATTAAATCTCTTTGTAATTTGTCTTCACCATCCCGATTTTTATTGTTTTAATCGACTACAAATGTGCTATCTTAAACACACTAAATATTTTCAGCCTATTCAGTGGTCGGATTCTTTTTTGCTTCAAGCTTTAAATCGAAAGAGTATTCTGCTTAAACTTTTAAATTAGGATATAACTATTCTGCGGGACATACAGTCTGGAGCACGCTTTAGGAGGCAGGGAGGTTTGTAGCTTAACTATTTCCATACGTGGGCTAGAAAAACTATTAGGTAACTCAAAAGACAAATTAAACTCCTAGATGTAAAGGGATTTAGTATGTTTTGTCTAGCGCTTTTAAAGCGCACTAAATAAAGGGCCATAGCCCAAAATAAAACAGAAAACCCAATATCCCAAAAGTCGAAACGCCCATTTGTAAGATGTAAAAGCTGGAATAACTCTAAACCTATTGAAAATATAAGTGGAATAAAAAGCAAATTGATTTCATGGATACCAACTTTTAAAAATAGATCTTTTGACGTCAATGTGATGCAAAACACCCATAAACCTTCGGGTAACGAATAAATAAGACGTTCGTTTAGCGGTAGTGTGTTTATTATGCTTTTTTGTAATTCAATAAATGTATCAAATGAAATGATGGAAATAAATAATTCAGTAATTACTGTTTTTTCTGTACGGTAAAACAAGTAAATAAACAAGCTAATCAGCAAGCTTAACGTTATTAAGAAATATTTTTTTTTCACGCCTTGCAGAAAGTTAAAAGTTGATTTTAACAATGAAAGATGTTTTGCTTTCTATGTTACCCTCCACAAGCAATGCACGTAACCATTTATAAATCTTTCCGATACCGAAAAAAAAGGAGGTATCTATTTATAGAAAAATTATTACAATAAAAAGTCAGGCTTAGTCACCGTTTTTCGCAGGGACAAGGCTTGGCTTTGTGGCTGTATGACTTGCGACTGGAGGCGCATCCAACAAGTAGTAGGATGCAGACGGCAATTATAGTAATTTTTGGTAAAATAAATAAGGACTTCTTCATTTACTATTTTATTATGGTGCAACGTAAACTCTTAGTACGAAGATTTGTGCTTTATGTTGCATCCATTTAAAGGAAGCGGAATGCTTAATGCTATGTTGCAACTGTGCCAAAGCTGAACGTGGAGCGGGGTGAGTTTTGGATATTCGTTGTTGGCAATAGGCCACGAAGAGGATTGCGAATTATTCCCCATCAAACCAAGATGAAGTTGATACGGGCTAAAACCGCTCCAATTCAGCTTGAGTTGGTATTACCCTCAAAAACAATGGAATCTTTTCGTCTATTCGTATGCTAATATAAATAAAAATTGTTATTTTTCGCCTGCAATAATAGAATATCATTGAGTGTGTGCTTTCAAAGGAAGGCACAATCAGACAAACTACCCGATAAACAACCAGACAAACAAACAAAACAACTAAAAAAATGAATAAACATCTAACCCTGTTGATGCTATTCCTATGGATTGGCATGTTATCTTTTGGACAAACCTTTACCGGAAAACAGGCAAACAGTTATGTTGAGGGCTCGGGCAAAGTAAGAGTAAACCAGATAAACGGTAATATTGAATACTTTGAATTTTCAAGCGCCGGACTAAAATCACAAACCCCTAACGCAGCCTTACTAAAACAGAAAATCGGATTGCCCGATAAGTATGAATTTAAACAGTCCAAAACAACCACTGATCATCAAAGAAATCTTCATCAAAAATTTCAATTATACTACGCTAATATCAAGGTTGAAGGTTTAAGCTACACTATTCATTATAAAAATGGGATTCCCCAAAGTGCCAATGGTAATGTTTTTAAAAAAGAAGGTTTTATCACTCATCCAGCCATTAACGAAAACATGGCCATTGACAAAGCTATTGCCGCCATTCCGGCCAAGCAATACAGGTGGGATTTGGATAAAAGCCTATATCCTGCTGCCGAACTTTTATATGTGCCAATTGATTCTACTTTAAAACTATGTTACAAAATTGATATATATGCCATAGAACCCTTGGCTAGGGCATTTGTATATGTAGATGCAACAAATGGTGCTATAGTCAAAAAAACAAATCGTATTCACGATATTAATAAAGTGGGAAGAGCCATTACCAAATACAGTGGCGATGTTGAAATTACCACCGATAGCATTTCAAGTCTTTTCTACCTAAAAGAAACAACCCGGGGAAACGGCATTAACACCTACAATATGAATAATGGTATTAATTATACCTCAGCTACTAATTTCACAGATAATGATAATAATTGGGAATCTATAAGTGAGCAAATTGCTAATGATGCACATTACGGAAGTGAAAGGACTTATGATTATTACATGTCTAAGTTTGGAAGAAACTCCATCGACGACAATGGGTTTGCGCTAAATTCCTATGTCCATTATCGTACAAACTTTGCCAATGCATTTTGGGACGGCGAATGTATGACCTATGGTGATGGCGATGGCATGACCATATTTCCTTTAGTTAGCATGGACATCGTAGCCCACGAAATTACACACGGTTTAACTTCGCATACTGCTGATCTTGAATATGCGTATGAATCAGGTGCCTTAAATGAGTCTTTTTCTGATATTTTTGGTATATCGGTGGATTTTTATGCCAACCCTACAACAGCCAACTATTTAATGGGCGAACAGGTTAATGCAAATGGTACTGCTGGTAGAAGCTTGGAAGACCCTAACAGCATTGGCGATCCGGATACATACCAAGGCAATTATTGGTATAGCGGTAGTGGCGATGGTGGTGGAGTTCATACCAATAGTTCCGTACAAAATTATTGGTTTTATTTGTTATGCGAAGGTGGTTCCGGTTATAATGACCTTGGAGATTATTACAATATCACTCCTATAGGAATAGATATGGCTAGCGCCATTGCCTATAGAAACCTAAGCGTTTACTTGACGCAATTCAGCCAGTTTTCCGATGCGCGTTTTTATTCTGTTCAATCCGCCATTGATCTTTATGGAGAATGCTCTGTGGAGGTAGAAGCAGTTACCAATGCATGGTTTGCCGTGGGTGTGGGTGAAGCCTATTCCAATTCGGTTATATCTTCTTTTTTTGCCGATAAAACTTACGCATGCAGTGCACCAGCAACAATCAAATTCACCAACAATAGTACCAATGCCACCAGTTACCAATGGCTGGCAAACGGAATCGAGGTTAGTACCGAAATAAACCCTACCTTGACCTTTGATACCGTTGGCTACTACGATATCAGTTTAATTGTATCAGGTAGTGCTCTTTGTGGAGACGAACCAGACACCATGACACTAGCCGATTTTATTACTGTTTCGGATTTAGGAACCCCAACAATGCCGGTACGAAAGCCTTCCAGCATCAATGGAGGCTCAGGTGGAATTTACAACTTCAAATTTGCAGGCATCAATCATGCTTCCGATGGTGCAGATGATGGGTATATGGATTACAGCTGCGGCTCCCGTGCCGATGTATTTGAAGGTAAGCTTTATGATATTGATATCGTCACCGGACAATATAACCAAGAAACCGTTGCGGCTTGGCTTGACCTAAACAATGATGGCATCTTTACAAAGAATGAGATAATATTTACATCTGAAGCATTTCAGCTACATAAAGGTGAGGTGTTTATTCCGCAAGGAATCGTATTTAATACGCCTTTAAGATTAAGGATAGGATCTGAACGTTATAATTATTCCTCGTCCCTCCAGTCCATGTCAAATTCATATTATGGCCAATATGAAGATTATAGCCTATTTGTTGAAGAGAACACGGATGCGCCCATAGCTTATTTTCAGGTAAGCGATACCATTGTTGGTTTAAATACACCAATTGCTTTTTCGGATGCAAGTTTAAATATCCCAACGACATACGCCTGGACTTTTGAAGGGGGAACACCTGCCACTTCAGATTTACCAAACCCAAACGTTAGTTATGGAGCTTTAGGCATCTATGCGGTTTCATTAACAACCTCAAATGAATATGGATCCAGCAGTTATTCCCGAAATATTAATGTGTCTAGCGAGTATATCATGGGAACGGATACCCAATCTACCTCTCTAACGGGAAAGATTTATGATTCGGGAGGTAAAGATGGAAATTATAAAAATAGTGAAAACTATCAATTTTTAATATCGTCAGCCTGTGCAAAGGAGGTTGTGTTAACCATGCAGGAATTCAGTTCAGAAAGTGGCTGTGATAGACTTCGCATATATAACGGAACGAGCACTAATGATGTATTAATCAAAACGTTTGAAGGCCGCATCAATAGTCCTGAAGATATAGTGGCCACATCAGGAAGTATGTTATTGGTATTTACATCCGACGGTTCCATCGTTTATTCTGGTTTTAATGCCAGTTGGGTGAGTACTTCACTAGGAGGTGGAAGGGATGTTGTAGCCGATTTTATCGCGCCGTCAGGAGATGTTCCATTTAACCATGAGTTTCAATTAACCGACAATTCCTTGAACGATCCGGTAGGTTGGATATGGAATTTTGGCGACGGAAACCTTTCCAACCAACAACATCCTATTCATAAATACCTGACATCCGGAACTTTCGAAATAGAGCTAGTATCCAATAACTGTCATACAACAGATACGGTTAGCAAGCTAGTTCTGGTTGAAGATATGCCCGAGTTATCCGTGGTTAATGATACCATAAGATATAATGTAACTAGTGGAGATACGGTTAGCAACTTTGTGCCGGTATCTAACCTTAGTGGTGGCACCTTGGTATTTAATGGTTTAACCTTAAGAACATACAAACAGGAAGAAAGAGCTACCATCAGCAAATCAATCACGGATAGAATAATTGGATACCAAGCTACATCCAAATCAGGAGATTATATAAGTGCTGAAGTTCCGGTTTATGATAATGTTGAAAATCCAATAGTAATTGGTAAGGAGATAAAAAACTATGCTGTTAGTAATGAGTTTTCAAATTTAAATGTGGGTTTGGCAGTTTATGAGGAATTTTATTATGGCATCTCTAATATCATCATTTCTGGTGGAGGAAATTGTGCCATTCTTAATCCTTTCTCTAATCTAAGCGCTGCGCTGGACACCCTCGATGTATTATTAATCGACGATGACAGCGATTGGATATCTTTGTATATTTCCGAGATTAGGAATTGGATTAGCGATGGTGGTTTTTTAATTATAACAGGCCAGCTCGAAATAAATTTGTACAATAGTCTTTTAGAAGGTACTGGTATAAGTTTTTATTCTTCATCCATAAGTTCCGGTTATGGTATCCTCGAAAAACATGCACTAACCGATAATATTACCAATTATAACATCACTAGGAATACATATGCTGCATTACAATTTAGCGGTAATGCCATTCCGGTTATATACGATCAATACCATAAAGAACATTGTGGTGTTACTCAAATGGAAAATGGAAAAATAATGGCAATTACGGATAGGGCATTTGGTGTTTTTGACCTCTCGATTCCAGGACATACCACATTATTTAATAATACCATTAACTGGGGCACCACACAAAGTAACAACAATTGGTTGAGTGTTGATGACACAACCAGATTTGTAGAGGCCGGCTTGACTGATAGTCTTAGGTATAAAATACTTTCTGAGGGTTTAATCGAAGGCACTTACATAGGTGATATGCAATTGAATTCGAACGACCTGGATGCAGCATCTGTAATATTACCCCTTAAACTAATGGTTGCCGGAATAGAAAACATTGATGCTAGTGTTGATACGATATGGTTTCCAAAGGTGTTTGTTGACCATGAAGATTCCATAACTTTTAGAATTTTTAACAAAGGTACGGCCAATTTGGAACTCACCAGCATCAGTGCTAACATACCAGAGTTTAGGCCTGTATTGTCTAATATGGTTATCGAGCCCGGTAAGTGGAGCCAGGTGATGGTGTACTTTACCCCGCTTGCACAGCAAATTTATTCGTGTAATCTAGAAATCGTTTCTTCCGATCCCGACCAGCCAACTTTTATTATTCCAATAGCAGGAAACGGAGTTAATCCCCCTGTGATGGAAGTGCCCGTTGAAATAAACCAGGTTTTAACAACCGATGAAGTTATTGAGGTGCCATTGACCATATCTAATATAAATGGAGGAAGTGCACTTGCCATTGATTCTATCATAATAAAAAATTACAGCTCAAACCAAGGTATTCTATCCGATACTATTCAAAACGACCTGACTGGACATTTGATAGCTACACCCTTTAATTATCTGGATAGATTCAATCAATTCATCATCAGAAATGGAGGATATGTTTTTACTAATTCCTTAGACACCTTAAACATGCCCGATGTGCTCGTTCTTGATCGAAATGCAGCGTATTATTTGAACGACAAGTACATCTCTTTTATTGACCGATGGGTTAATGATGGGGGAGGTTTATATTTTAATACCACCTATGCTAATAATTCTGAATTAACCGTTGCTCTATTAAATAAACTGGGTGTGCAGTTAGCTGCTGGCACAAATAACTCAAACGTGCGTTTAACCAGCCAACATCCTGTTGTTGACCGTGTAAATCCACAAAATTTGTTTTATAGCTATGGTTACAACTTAATTAGCGACAAAGGTGATGCTATTATTAAAGATGCAGGAGATAATACCTATGCCCTTGCCTTGGAGCATGGTTACGGAAGAGTAGTGTTAACGAATTTTTCTAGCTTCGAGAATTCAAACTCAACTAACACTATGTTATTTGCGATGAATTCCATGAGGTGGCTGGCCAATAAAAATAGTTGGCTATGGGTTAGTGATTATCCAAGCGATAGTATCCAAGCCGGAAGCGATGTTGAATTGAAGCTTACGTTTGATGCTTCAAATCGTTTTGCCGGCACTTATGAGGCCGAAATAAAATTCTCAAGCAACGATCCTGTAACCCCGGAAGCTACCGTATTGGCAAGCTTAATCGTAAACGGAGTTGCAAAACAAGCTTTTGTAAATGACTCAATAGGGTTTCAGGATGTATTTATTGGCTACCCTAAAACGGATAGTGTTAACATATACAATCCGGGAACCTCCAACCTTATTGTTTCTGATATCAACAGTACAAACGAAACATTTAGCGTTAACAAAGACTCATTTGCACTCCCTCCTCGCTCCAGCACCTGGTTAAAAGTCACTTATGACCCAGCTAGTATATCTATGGACAATCCGGAAAGTGGTTATATTATTTTTGAGAACAATACGCCAAATGGGAGCGACACGCTGTTTGCCACGGGAATAGCTTTGGATGCACCGATTGCTGAAATAACCCCCGATAACATTCAAGTCACCATTAGACCTGGCGATGTGGCAACAGAACAAGTTACCATCGATAATACGCTAGGCGGAAGTCCGTTGAACTACGAAATATCTGTTGTTTACAATCAAAGAAACAGTTCTGATATGGAAGTGGAGTTAAAGACAGTACTCGATTCGCTCAATTCCAACTTTCAACAGATTGTTGATCTTATCCCAAATAGGTTTAATTTCTCAGACGGAGAAAATGGCAATTACATCCGTGATGGAGGAAACGATATGTATGACTACGGTAACTATTTAAACACCAATTACCGGCAAGGAATCTATTATTCCAACAATGCTATTTCCTCTAATAATTATTTTGGAACCAACACAAAGTATTTTACCCGCAAATACGAAGGTTTATTTGTTATGGCTGCCGATATGAAGAATGTGAATGAATTTTACATAAATGGGGGTTTAGGAGCATCTGGAAGCGGCAATGTTGATGCAACTATTATCCGCTTAAGTTATAATGGAACCAATTATAAGGGATTCGTAAAAAGAGTTTATAATGCATACGACCCTAGTGTGAATCACTTGGTTATTGTTAAAGATGATGACGCCACTTCTCACACTTACTCGCATAATATTTATGATGATACCCATCAAATTATCGGTTTGCAGAACACAGCTCGCATTTATTATTTACTATACGCTAGCCAAAATGGGGGGTATATCGACAATAACAAAACGGAAGAAATCATGAGGTCGTTTTTATCGGCCATTAATCCTGAAAGCTGGTTAGCACCTGAATTATGGAATGGCACTGTTGAAGCGGGCGAGACCTTCAATTTAGATTTAAACATCAATACAAGCGGTTTAGATGAGGGTGATTATCGGGCTGCTGTCCGGTTTTTTAGCAATGATCCGGTTAACAAAGTCGATAGCACCATAGTTAACCTTAAAGTTCAAAATAATTTTGCGCCTGAACTGGTCAATCCTATTGGTAACAAGGTGATACACATGACTTATGATGGTGAAATTGATTTAAACACGGTTTTTAGCGATGCGGATAACGATCGCTTGTTCTTTACGGTTAATTCATCAAATACGGATGCTGTGTTTCCAGTTTTAAATAATGGTTCGTCATTACAATTATTTCCTTTGGCGGCGGGTCTATCTACAATAACCGTTAGGGCTACTGATAACAATTGGGATCCGGTTAGCTATACGTTCGATGTTTTGGTAAAAGCAAATAGTCTGCCCGTATTGGATATACAACTGGAAGATATAGCACTAGGCCACCTTAATCCATATCATATTTTTGAGCTGGATAGTTATTTTTCTGATCCTGATGGAGATGAGTTAACTTATTCATTGTCTACCTCAAATAACCTTGTGGTTAATTGTGAATTGTCGGGTAATGTACTAGTTGTTACCAAACGTCAGGATGGAATTGTTGTTATCACAATTACCGCACAAGACGGCAAAGGTGGAAGAGTTTCTGATTCATTTGTTACCACCGCAAAAGGACTTGAAACGGCATTGTATGAAATGGATGATAATGCGGGAATCAAAACCTATCCTAACCCTGTAAAAACCATGCTTAACATTATATTACCTGATTATTCAAAGGTAAAATCAATTGAAGTAGTTGGTTTAAGCGGTAGGAGCTTCATTAACATGACAGACGGATTCGATCCAGAAGTTCATTTGAATGTTGAAAAGCTATCGGAAGGTTTATATTTTATTATCGTAACTACTACCGATAATAAACTGCGAGCTAAGTTTTTAAAGGAATAAATTAAAGGTGATATATAAAAAAAGGTTGTCCGAAAGTTTTGGACAACCTTTTTATGGTTTTATAGTGCTTGTCGCACATGTAAAATATAAGGCATTGGTATTTAATGGTGTCGATGCATCAGTTTTTGGCATAAACTTTCACTGAAACCACATTGCCATTTACAAATCCGAATAATCAGTTGGGTGTAAATAATATTTATCGCTTTGCGAAACGGTGTGTGCATATTGCTCATCGGCTTTTAGAGTTTGCCAAAGTGGTGCGATTCTAAAAGCATCCCAGAGTTTCATTTGTGATTCCTTGTTCTTAAATGTAGTTAAGTACATGAGGTTTGGCATCATCTTACCTGAAATTACTTCACCAAAGAAAATAGGCTGGAATCCCAGATCTATAAAAAGCTGCGTCTCTCCGCCATCGTTAAACATTTGCACCTTTTTTTGATAATATTTTTCAGTTGCTCCTTGATAGCTTCTTAGTTCATATATCCTTTCAGACGGGGGAGTACCGTGTTTGGGAACACCGAATTCAGGCATCGCTTTAAAGGCTCTTAATAAAACACTTTCAATTCTAGCATAAGGTGCATTGTCGAAAGCTGCATTGATATAATCGCTGCCCTCTTTCTGGTATTGTTCGTCCCCGCTCAACTTCGACTCAAGTTTTTCAAATTCATCAATCGATTTAAAAGGAATAAAAACATAAATCAATTTACTCGCGTTTTCATCTTCTTCTACTGGTTTAAAAACGCCCACATTGCTAATCCCGGCACGGTGCATCGCAGGTATAAAAGCCTCTTTCAGATACTTGTCCAACCCTTGTTCTTGAGGTGCATTTTCAAGACTATAAATTTTAATTTGGTAAATATTACGTTCTGCTGCCATTGTCGACATGGCAAACATCAATAAGCAAATGGCAATCAATGTCTTGAGCTTTTGATTCAGGGTTCTCATAAAGTGTATATTTCTCATAGTATAAAAATTTAGGAGTTTTGTGATTTATACGAATATTGCAAGATACAATAGTTTGTTAGTCTTTTGTATTTTATCATCCAATACCTGAATTCTTTTAAATGAGTTATTTTTAGATATCGTGTTGTTTGTTACAAAAAAATTCATTTATAACGCCATTCCCTCTATATTAGCAGACTTATAAAATTGAAGTCGCAAACGAGTCTTTTTTAATTAAGCCACAATTATGAAGCGTTTATTTTCCAACTTACTGTTTAAAGTTTTTCTGTCCATTGTTTTTGGGATTGTTTTTGGCCTCTATTTGCCGGAATCTATTAATAGAATTTTTGCCACTTTTAACGCCTTCTTCAGTCAGTTTTTAAACTTTGCAATTCCTTTGATTATAATGGGGCTTATTATGCCGGCTATTTCGGATTTGGGTAAAGGTGCAGGAAAATTGCTTTTGCTTACTACTGCTATTGCTTATGGATCCACGCTTTTTTCGGGATTTTCGACCTATTTAATCACTTCGGGTATTTTTCCATCACTTTTGGAATCTTATGTAGATAAAACGGCACAGATAGCTGAGACAGCAAAGGAATTATCGCCCTATTTTAGTATTACAATCCCGGTAGTTCTAGACGTAATGACGGCTTTAGTATTGGCGTTTGTAATTGGCTTAGGGCTGGCTTATCAGGAAAAATCAACTCTAAAATTAGTTGTTAAAGATTTTCAGATAATTATAATGCAGCTGATTGAGAAGGTTATTGTGCCGCTATTGCCGCTTTTTATATTAGGAATATTTGCAAATATGTCTTTTAGCGGAAAAGTGTACTCGATACTCTCTGTATTCGTAAACATCATTGGTGTTATTTTTGCCTTGCACATCATCCTGTTGCTGCTTCAATATACCGTTGCAGGAATATTTACTAAAAGGAATCCCTTACGCTTATTGGCTACCATGATGCCTGCTTATTTTACTGCCTTAGGAACGCAATCCTCGGCTGCCACTATTCCGGTAACTTTACAACAAACGCTGAAAAATGGTGTCTCTGAAAAAATTGCAGGTTTTGTAATTCCGCTGTGTGCTACAATACACTTATCGGGGAGTGTGATGAAAATTACAGCATGTGCAATGGCGTTAATGATTTTGGAAGGAGTGCCCTTTAATTTTACGCTTTTTGCTGGTTTTATTTTTATGTTGGGAATAGCTATGGTTGCTGCTCCTGGGGTTCCGGGAGGTGCGATTATGGCCGCCATAGGAGTTTTGCAATCCATGTTAGGCTTTAATGAAGAAATGATAGGCTTAATGATCGCATTGTATATTGCCATGGATAGTTTTGGAACGGCTTGTAATGTTACTGGGGATGGTGCCATCGCACTTGTGGTCAATAAAATAACCAAGTGATAAAACCAGTACACATTGGCGGAGTCCCCAAAAACAATAAGCCTATAAACAGGCAATGCACATTACTCAGGGGAGGGTGTAATGAAATCTTGAAATGGAATGCAAATGCTTGTTTTAAAATTGATTGAAACCACTTTAGAAAGAATTTTCGTCTTGGCTTTTAAGTCTTTCAACTTCCTAAGCCATTTATCAAATTCCATAGTTTTTAATGGATTAAGCGTTGCGATAAATAGATAGAAGTGACTGGCGATCAAATGGCCGTAGGCTGCCTACTTGACTGTGCCAAGTTTATATATTCTTTTTTATAAAGCCAAACCTCATATTTCATTAAAACTGCTTTTATATCTTTTAATTTTGCAGCTATAGGTATTCTTTCTAAAAATTCTTCTTCAATACCGTATAGAAATAATAAATCATTTATTGTTTTTATGTTTTTTGTAATTTCAACTTTTGTTAGGCCTAAATTTTTGTTGAATAAATAATAGTCACAATAGTCATAATATTGATGATAGTTATTAAGCGAAGTGTTTATATAATAATCACGAGTTGTTATTTGAGATACGTTTTTATAAAGAGATATTTTTCCTTTATAACATAACTGCAAAAACCGATGCCTTCTCCTTTCGTTTTTAAAAATACTATTTGATTCTAAAATAAAACTATGAAAATAATAATCTATTGATTTATAGGTAAATCCAAATTCTAATATTTCTCCAGCTTGAAAATTTCTAAATCTCTCATTTTTATTTTTTCTAAAACTAACTTCAAAATGAAATGGAGCTAAATTTATACCATGAAAAATCCATCCGCCAGTTAAAAGATTAAATTCTGACATACGTATTGTGCCATAAATTGTATCCGAAAATTCAGTAATAATGAATCCGGAAACTTTTTTTGCTTCTAAATAGTCAGAACTCGAAATCAATACGATGGAGAGAATGAGATATCTAATGAATTTTTTCCGCATACGAAAATTCTTTACTTGAAATGTTTTCATGTGTTAACTCTCGAGCATAGACTCTAAATTCTGGCATAAACTTGTTATACGTTCACTATCGAATATATATCCATGTCTCTTCCGGTTTTTATGAGCATGTCGTTCCGAATATACGAAATATGTTCATAATATTTTACTATCTATCAGAATAGTATTTGAACAGTTTTTCAACGTTTTTATAGACTACACAAATAATTAGAAAGGTTTTTCTCTATTTATTTAACTCAGCCTAGCTCCGGCACAACTACTTCCTATACTTATACCTCCTATAAAAAGTAAATGCAAGTCCCATAGCCAAAATGATGAGCAGGGGAAGTACCATATTTACTATTTTCCAATAAAGGGATTCATCGGCCACTTTGTTTTTATCCAAGAGGCGCAGGGTGTAACTCCTGGCTCTGAGGTTCATCCAACCGGAGTCGTCGCATAGGTAGTTGACGGCGTTTAAAATGAAATCCTTGTTGCCAAAGGTTTGTCCGCTGAGTTGGTCGTAGCCTAGGGGTATGATTTTAGGATTCGAATTTTTAAAGCGTACCTCGTTTTTTATTAGGTCGCCATCGGCCACCACGATCATTTTTGTGGGCTGGCTCTCCTTTTTTATCTCTAAAGGTTGGGGCGAAATGTTTTGGGGTATCATCCTGTTTTGGAACACAGACTCAAAAACGCCTTCCTGAATAATGGCAACGGGCATAAAGGATTGGGTGAAAGTGCTGCGGTCGGGTTTTTCGTTTACAAAACCCAGGCTCACGAAAACAGGAACCTGGTCGGCCTTAGCATAACGTGAAGTGCGCAGTAATATGGTTCGTTTAATGTTTAGCTGGCTGTTAACGGTATCGATGAAACTTACGAACTCGCCCTGCACCACATTCATATTGCGCGAAATGGGGTGGTTGGGCTGGGGTATAAGCAAGGGGCTATACAGCCAGGGGGCAGGTACAATTTTTGGCTCTCCGCCAGCACCTGTCACCGTTATGGGTATCATGGCGGCCTGAATATCCTGAATAAGAACAGGATTGATGCGCACGCCATATTTAAACAGCTGATCTCCAATATTCAAATCGGCCATCATGCCCACCGTTTCTGTGGCACTACGCAGGCTGTCGAGGGTAATGTTAACGGCATCCACCAACCACATTACGCGCCCGCCATTCATCATATATTGGTCAATGACAAACTTATCGCTTTCGGAAAATTGGGTTTGTGGTTTGGCGATGATAATGGCTTTGTACGGATCCAGAATATTTGGATCGTTGCCAATGACGCCTCTTTCTACTTGATAATACTGCGAAAGATGTTTAGTAATGTCCATCACGTCCAGTTCGTCTAGCTCTCCATGGCCTTCCAAAAATGCTATCTTGGGTTTATCACCCAGGGTTATACGGCGTATGGCATCGGTAAATTTAAACTCCAGTCCCTCAATGGACTTGTTTAGGTTTTCGGCACCCGAAAAGCCTTTTATATTATCCAATAAATTAATGGGAAGTCGTGTGTCGTTAACGGATAGTAGGGCATAAGGATACACATAGGTGGTGGTGTTTCGCCCGTCTTCGGCTTGTTCAAAAACAGGTTGCGGATTTAAGCCCAGCTCTTCCAGTTCGTCGAGCTTTTGTTTTTTTTCTTTCTGGGTTCCTTCGGTAGGGTCAATAAATTCGTATTCGATATTCCGTCCGCCATAGATGCTAAATTCGTTCATCAGTTCGCGGGTAGCTTTGGCAAATTTTGAAAAATCAACATTCAAATCCCCTTCGAGGTAAACTTCAAATACGATGGGTTCATCCATATGAGCCAGCAGTTCCTTGGTATTATCCGATAGGGAGAAACGTTTTTCGCTGGTGAGATCCAAACGAAAGAACCAAGAACCGACTATCAGGTTAAGAAGTACAATGGCAAAAACCAAGATAATTAGGTTTCGTATGTCTTTTATTTTGTTTATTTTTTTCATGAAATCACCATTTTTTGCTGCTTAACACCGTACGCGTCAGGTAAAGAAAGAGCGTTATCATACTTAAAAAATAAATCACATCTCTTGAGTCTAATACTCCGCGGCTCATGGATTGATAATGCTCATCGATACCCATAAAAACAATAAGCGACTGGCTGCTTCCGGATACCATTTGCGATAAGGCTTCGAAGCCATAGTAAAATACAAAGCTGAGCACTACGGCCATGATAAAGGATACGATTTGGTTATCGGTAAGCGAGGAGCAGAAAATACCGATGGCCACGTAAATGCCAGACAAAAAGAGCAGTCCGATAAACGAGCCCCAGGTTCCGCCAAAATCGATATTACCCACGGGGTTACCCAGCTGAATTACAGAGTAAAAATAAACCAAAGTGGGTGCCAGACTGATAACAACCAAAGTAAATCCGGCTAAATACTTGGCCATTACGATATGCCATTCGCTTATGGGGCGGGTGTAAAGCAGCTCCATGGTGCCGGTGCGTTTTTCGTCGGCAAATAAGCGCATGGTTACAGCGGGCACCAAAAAAAGGTAGAGCCACGGGGCTAGGTAAAACAAAGAATCTAAGCTGGCGTAACCGCCAAATAAAATATTCATTTGGCCGGGTATCACCCACAAAAACAAGCCTGTGAGCACTAAAAACACGCCCGCCACCAAATAGCCAGTAACCGAACTGAAAAAGGACGATATTTCTTTACGATATAAACTCCACATAGAAATATAATTTCTGTTTGAAACGATTTTTATCCACGAATTTAACGAATTACATTAATTAAAAATTATGGATTAAAATTAATTCGTGTAATTTGTGTAATTCGTGGACAAGAAAAAACTGCGCAGCAGTTCTATTAATAATGTTTGTTAATAAATTTCGTGGACAAATCCCCCTTAACTACCTTAATGCCTTAACCATTAATTTTGCCGCGCGTGAACTGGTTCCTGGCTGTCCCATAATTTCTCGCAACTCGTTATAGTTGTTAAATATATCAATTCTATAATCCTGATCCTTGAGTAATTTATTGAGCTCTTGTTTTAAATCGGTAAAATTAAGCTCATCCTGAATCAATTCCTTAACACCGGCCTTGTTCAATATTAAATTAACCAGAGAGATATGCTCCACTTTGAGCACAAACTTTTTAAGAAACTTATAAAAGTTTTTGCCGCCTCCCATTTTATAACACACAATCTGCGGACAATCCAATAGGGCTGCTTCCAGCGTTGCTGTTCCGGATGTAACCAGCGCCCCTTGAGCTTGTTGCAACAGTTCGTAGGTTTGTTTGTAAATTATCTTAACATCTTTTCCCTGTAAAAAAGGCTTGTAATCGGTACCCGTAAACGATGGTGCACCGGCAATTACAAACTGATATTCGGGAAACTCCACTATCATCTTCAGCATCTCGGGCAGCACATAATGGAGCTCCTGTTTTCTGGAGCCTGCCAACAATGCCACCATGGGTCTGGTGTCTAAATTGTTTCGCAGCTTAAAGGTATTTGCATCCTCACCTTTGTTGTTGCGCTGTGCTATGGCATCCAGCACTGGGTTGCCAACATAATCAATCGGTACACCGTGCTCTTCGTAAAATTTTGTTTCGAAGGGCAATATGGTAAACATTTTATCTACATAAGCTTTTATCTTTTTTACCCTTCCAGTATTCCATGCCCATATTTTTGGCGAGATATAATAAAAAACTTTAATACCCTTTTTTTTGGCAAATTGAGCCATCCTCAAATTAAATCCAGGGTAATCCACCAATATCAGCACATCGGGATTGTAATACAGTAAATCGCTTTTGCACAGTTTAAAATTGGCTTTTATCTTACCCAAATTTAATAACACCGATTTAATGCCCATAAAGGCGGTATGCGAGTAATGCCGCACCAAATGACCACCAACCTCTTCCATTAAATCACCACCCCAGAACCTAAATTCGCAGTCAGTATCCTCAACCTTTAGTTGTTTCATTAAATTGGATGCGTGCAAATCGCCCGAAGGCTCGCCCGCTATGATGTAGTATTTCATTTTTTCAAATAAGACTTTTAGATAATAGATAATAGACAAAAGATATTGAGCTAAACGATTCCAACTTCAAAACTTCAAACCTTGAACTCGAAACTCCACGCCAATCGCCAACCGCTACAACGCAAACTTTAAAATCACTACCACAATGGCATACAATAAAGTAGCCGTAACAATGCCTCTGGCTGCTAACAAACGTTCGAGCTTAATGGCTATTAAAAAAAATAGAAGGTTGGGTATTACGCTTAAGCTGAGTAGTTTGGTAAAACCATGCAATTGTAGCAGTCCGTCCGCAAACTCCTTAAATGACAATGTATCGCCAAAACGGAAATAGAATATGGCATAGGAGGTAATGATGGGTAGTATCAGCCCAATTAAAAGACCGATATACAGTTTGTTGCATTTACAATTCATAACTTTTGTTTTTCTTTAACGATTCCACATCTGTTGCATCAATGGTGCAGGGCACAACGCTGGCATAATTATTTGCCAAATAATATTCATCGGTATCTGTGGCTTCGGGCTCTAAATTTTCGAAATATCCGGTGAGCCAAAAGTATTGCCTTCCTCGCGGATCTGTACGTTCCATAAACTCCTCCATCCATTTGCCTTTTCCTTGGCGGCAATATTTAATGCCTTTTATCTTATCGGTATACGGGATATTCACATTTAAAAAAACACCAGTATTCAATCCGTCTTTAAGCACATCTTCGAAAACTACTTTTATAACTTTATGGCAGCTCGAAAAATCGGCATCGGATTCATAAGTCAATAATGAAAAGCCAAGGGATGGAATACCGTTTAGGGCACCTTCGCGTGCCGCTCCCATGGTACCTGAATAATGCAGACTGGTGGAGCTGTTTGAACCGTGATTGATACCTGAGACTATAAAATCGGGATGGCGTTTTAGTACGGTATGCAAAGCCAGTTTAACACAGTCTACCGGCGTGCCGTTGGTCATGTAATACTGCACATCGTCTTTAGTGCCCATATCTTTAAGATAAAGCGGAGTTTTTACGGTTATGGCGTGTGACATGCCCGAGAATGATTCATTTGCCGATATCACCACCAAGTCGCCAAAACCCTTCATGGCCTCAACCAAGCAGGCTATTCCTTTGGCATGGATGCCGTCGTCGTTGGTAATTAATATCAATGGTTTATTTTTCACGGTATAAAGATGTTTTATGATAATAAAATGAATGGTCAAAGATACAATACATACGCAGATATTGAAATATTATTCTGTGGAATGAAAATAGGAACTAGAATCTACTCCGAAGAGTCTGAGTTCATTTATTTTTCACCTTACTTACCCCTATCCCCTAAAGGTGGAATTGTTGAGAATCAATGTGCTCTTTCCAGTCCCCTTTAGGGGATTTAGGGGTGAAACGTGAGAATTACCCTGTCTTTATAAAAGAATTGTTGTCTTTTCTAAGAGACACTACTTAGTTTTAAACACCTATATTGGCAAGTTGCGCGCAAAATAATTACTTTTGTTTCCGCAAAAAGTTATTTGGCTCTGTTGTGTATGTAAATTCCACAGCTAGTGTTCGTTCCAAACAAAATATAAAATCTTTTAAAATGCAAATTTCATATAACTGGTTAAAAAATTATTTAAATTTAAATATCGAAACTCAAAAAATTTCGGAAATCCTTACTGATATTGGCCTTGAGGTAGGTGGAATGGAACAGGTAGAATCTGTAAAAGGAGGTTTGGAAGGTCTGGTGATAGGAGAGGTACTTACCTGCCAACAACATCCGAATGCCGACAAGTTGAGTTTGACCACCGTTAATACTGGTGCGCCCGAAGCTTTGTCCATTGTTTGTGGGGCACCCAACGTGGCAGCGGGTCAAAAAGTGGTGGTAGCAACCATTGGAACCGTTCTGTATAATGGCGACGAGAGTTTTATCATTAAAAAAGGTAAGATAAGAGGAGAGGAGTCGTGGGGTATGATTTGTGCCGAGGATGAAATTGGTTTAGGAAGCAGCCATGATGGTATTATGGTATTACCTTCCGATGCCAAAGTAGGAACCCCTGCCAAAACGTATTTTAATGTAGAGACTGACACTGTTTTTGAAGTGGATTTAACACCCAACCGCGCCGATGCTGCTTCGCACTATGGTGTGGCTCGCGATTTGGCTGCTTATTTAAAAGCAAATGGTGAGGAGGTAAAACTGATACTTCCTTCGGTGGATGATTTTATGGTTGAGAATAAAGACTTTGTGGTTGATGTAAAAGTGGAGCACGCCGAAGCTTGTCCCAGGTATGCCGGCCTTACCATTTCGAATGTGGAGGTGAAAGATTCGCCCGATTGGCTCAAAAACAAACTGACCACCATAGGCTTAACACCCATCAATAATATTGTGGACGTAACCAATTTTGTGCTGCACGAGTTAGGCCAGCCCTTGCATGCTTTTGATGGTGATGAAATAAAAGGTAATCAGGTTATTGTAAAAACCTTGCCTAATAACAGCAAGTTTACCACGCTCGATGAGGTTGAAAGAGAGCTGTCTGACCAGGATTTGATGATTTGTAATGCCGAAGAAGGCATGTGTATTGCCGGCGTTTATGGAGGTGTTAAAAGTGGGGTAAAGGAATCTACCACCAAAATATTTTTGGAGAGTGCCTATTTTAATCCGGTTTTTGTACGTAAAACGGCCAAACGATTTACTTTAAGTACCGATGCTTCGTTCCGCTTTGAGCGAGGTATAGATCCCAATATTACGGTTTTTGCTTTACAGCGGGCGGCATTGCTGATTAAAGAAGTGGCCGGAGGAAGCATTTCGTCGGATATAATTGATATTTATCCCAACCCCATAAAGAATTTTGAGGTTGCCGTTACCTGGAAAAATATCCAACGCCTAATAGGTAAAGAGCTAAAACAAGAAACTATCAAAGGCATTTTAACGGCTTTAGATATGCAAATAACAAGCGAGGACGAAAATGGGTTGTTGCTATCCATACCTCCCTATAGAGTTGACGTGCAGCGTGAAGTGGATGTGATAGAAGATGTTTTGCGGATATATGGTTACAACAACATCGAAATACCCACTGATGTGCATTCTACATTGGTTTATTCGGTTAAGCCGGATAACCATAAGGTGAAAAATATTATTGCCAATATGTTGGTAGCACAGGGCTTTAACGAGATAATGTGCAACTCGCTGACCAAACCATCGCACTACGAAAAATTGGATAAATATCCCGAAGGTAACGTGGTGAAGCTTTTTAACCCGTTGAGCTCCGATTTGGGTGGGATGCGCCAATCGCTCATCATGGGTGGCTTGGAATCTATAGTTCATAATATCAACCGCAAAAACGGGGATATTAAGATTTTTGAGTTTGGTAATTGCTACGCTCTGAACCCCGATGGCGAAAAAGGAGATTTAAATAAATATACTGAAGAGCAACGTTTGGGCGTATTCCTTACCGGTAATATGATTACTGCCCATTGGAATGCTCCCCAGCGGGAAGTTTCCTTTGCCGATATAAGATCCGTTGTGGAACAGGTACTTACTCGCCTTAATATTCCCCAAGGCATGATTGTAGAAAACCCGGTGAGCAACAATATTTTTATTGAGGGCATTGGCATCGGCACAAAAAATAACATTCATTTGGTTGATTTTGGTATTGTAAACCCAGCTCTAGGTAAAAACTTTGGACTTAAAGAAACCGTTTATTTTGCCGAGCTGAATTGGGACAAACTTTTAACCTTGGCCGGAAAGCAAAAAGTGCTTTACAAGGAAATACCCAAATATCCCGAAGTGAGCCGCGACTTGGCTTTACTGGTTGATAAAAAGGTAAGTTTTGGTCAGATACAGGATATTGCAATAAAAACGGAGCGTAAACTATTGAAAAGTGTATCCTTGTTTGATATTTACGAAGGCGAAAAATTGGGTGCCGATAAAAAGTCGTATGCTGTTAATTTTATTCTGCAAGATGAAAATAAAACGCTTACCGATAATCAAATCGAAAAGATAATGAATAACCTCATTAGCAACTTCCAAAAGCAATTAGGTGCGCAGTTGAGATAGGTTGGCTAATAGCAGATTGCTGCATGGCCTGTTTTTTACAGCGGTTCGCCATCTCGGCAAAGCTACTCATGGGGTGAAGCAACTTACTCACGGGGTGACTATCGGCGTCATATAAATAGTCACCCTGTGAGTAAAAAAGGAAGCAGTCACCCTGTGAGTAAGCCCATGTATAAGATAATGGCAAAGTAGTGGTAGCCTTTCCGATTAAACAAGCCACATTAGCATCTTTTATTTGTTAGATAAGCTGCCAAAAGTAAAGCAAAAATTCAAGGCTCGCCACCCGCTAATTGCTATCCGCTAAAAAAACCTGTAACCTTTTGTATCCGCACAAGTATTCATTGAATAAGTGTTAATAAAACAATTATAGCCCAAAGAAGTTAATTGTTTATATCTTACACTATTCGCACCAAACAATCGATTTTAGTTTTTGGTACGCCTATTTAAATACTCTACGATGAATGCACGTATTTTTTATAAAACTCTTTTGTTGGGAGTAAGCTTTTTTTTTACTTGTGTTGGCGGTTGGACACAAATAAACGAATCGTACAAATATGCCTATGCCGATTTTGATACCAGCGCTACGGACAAATTTTACTTTAGGTTAGAGCTTAATAACTTTGTTATAAACAACGAGTACTTTGGAGAATACACCGAGGGACGCACTATGCCAGGCTATTCTGTGCAGCCTTCGTTGATGTATTATGCTGGCAAAAAAGTTCGCATAAAAATTGGCGCTCATGTATTAAAATATAATGGTAATGAAGATTTCTCCGAAGTCTTTCCGATAGTTTCGGCACACGTTAAGCTGTCCGACGATTGGGACATGATTTTGGGAAATATCAGAGGCAATGTTCAGCACCGCTTGATAGAACCATTGTTTGATCCTGAATTGCTTTTCCTCAAGCCGGATGAATCTGGAGTTCAATTTTTCCATACCTCGCCAAAACTATGGCTTGATGCTTGGGTGGATTGGGAACAATTTATTTTCAAAGGTGACAGCATCCCTGAGATGTTTACCGCAGGTGTTAGTCTGGATTACAAACTTACGAATCCGGAATCGGTAATTGATATCAGCATTCCTGTACAACTTACCACGTTTCATGTGGGTGGCCAAGTAAGTGATTATACAACAGAATCCTATTCGTTGTTTAATAAGGTGGTGGGAATTAAGTTGTCGCGAGATCTTGGTGACAGGTTTTTAAAAAAGGTGGCTTTACAAACGTATTTTTTAACTTTTAGCGAACTCACAGAAGCGCTGGGATTGCCCTTTACAAGCGGACGTGCTATTTACCCAATAGGTTTGCTTACCTATAAGTATGGCGAATTTATGTTGGGTTATTGGAGGTCGGAAAACTACTTTGCAAAAAAAGGCAGTCCTCTTTTTTGGTCAATTTCGGATCATAAGTTGGGATATTACAATAGAAACAGAAGTATAGTAAGCACTAAGTTTACCTTTAACAAAAAAATTTTTAAGAAGGTTAAATTTATGGCGCAGGCCGCTACTTATTACGATGTAGATGCCGAGCAGATGGAATACTCCTATGGCATAAGCCTCACATTTTCACCTAATTTTTTTATTACGAAGCTGGGTTTTGAGTAATACCTTTATGTTTCTACTTCCATACAATGCTGTCGCAAGTGAAACTGGTAAATATGCCGGTCGCATTTTTTAGGTTCCCGGCCGTTACAACTCCCTGTATTCGATACGAGTGCAACAGCACAGATAGCAAAAAAGATGTGTAAAGGATACGATTCGTTAAAATGATATACTTAACGCTTTAGTGTTTTATGGTACCACTATACTTTTTTATAGTATTCTATTTTGCCACCTGCTTTTTCATGCACTTTTTCCATTAAATTGATTCTGTCCTGCTGCGAATATTTTACGAATCTATTGGCCATATCTATTTTCTCTTGCAGCATCATCTTATTTTCGGCACCTGTAATGAGCACACTTACCGGTAACGACCACACAAAAAATAAGGCTTCTTCTGCCGAAATGTGGTTAGGTATCAGCGGGTCGTCGGATGTCCATATTAATTTTTCATTCATTTTTTTCTCCCCAAAAAACCGACCGTCCGAAAGTGTTTTCATGGCCAAAACACCAAAATTACGCTCTAGGGCTATAGGCAGAACATGTTCGATAAAACTATGAAAATAAGAATCGATAACATTGATGGGCATTTGCACCGTTTCAAAAATATCCTTGCTGGCGGTTCGTTCTAACATCCGTTGGTGCGCGAATGGATTTTGGTGCCCTGTAAACCCTATATGCTTTACCTTGCCCTGTGCCTTTGCTTTTTCAAATACTTCCAGTATTTCGTTTTCAATCCTCTCATCTACATCTGCGGGAGTTGATAGCGAATGCACCTGCCATAAATCAACATAGTCGCAGCCCATTCTCTGTAACGAACCTTCCAGATGTTCCAAGGCCAGTTTGCCGTTTTTTGCAGTTGACTTACTCATGATAAACACTTCATCCCGATACTTGGGCACCAGATACTTCCCGTAACGCGTTTCGCTTCCCCCATTGTCGTACGACTCGGCGGTATCAAAAAACCTGATTCCACCGGCCATCGCCGTTTCTATCACCTCCTGGGCATCTTTCTCCGTGGTCCAACCCACATGATACCCTCCCAGACCCAGCATGGTTACTTCTTTTCCTGTTTTGCCCAGCTTCCTCAACGGAAGCATCTGACCCCATTTGTCGGTTCTTGGCGCTCCAAAACCTGATACGGGTATCATCATGGCTCCCGTTGCCAATGCCATGTGTTTTAAAAATGTTCGTCGCGAATTATCCATGATGAAGTTGTTTTGAAAGAGAATACCTTAAAGGTAATAATTTATCTAACATCTTAGACGTGAAGGCTAAATCAAATTTAAAGAGAGTAATCCTTGCAGGTATTGTGCTATCATTTGTCTTATTACATCAGAGCTGAGTCACAATCAAATTCTGCCTGGTGCTGCAAGGCTGCTGAAATTTGCACATATGTAATTAATAAATATTTAAGCAACATTTAAAAACTTATAAGTGATAAAATTTTATACTATTTAAGATGAATAGAATTTATTGTACAGCATTACTTATTCTAATGGCTATTTCTTTTAGCTTGGGTCAGAAAAAAAGCAGACATCTGAATTTAATACTATTAAGAAAAAAATATTCAATTCATTTATTAGACACTAATATTAACATGACAAATGATATTGTATCTGAATAATCAAATATTTTCATCAATAATCCCTCCTATTCACTCCGGCATATTTGGATATTAGTGTCAATTGATTATTTTCGCCGATTATTTTTTAAAACTACTCATGACACTAACTAAACAAGGAAATCCGGCGGTAGTCGGATTAGCGGGCTTCGGGCTCACAACACTCTTATTGCAATTTCATAATATCGGCCTTATGGGCTTGGGTCCTGTGGTTTCTATGGGATTTATTTTTGGCGGTCTAGCCCAGATGATTGCTGGTTTTCAGGAACAAAGAATGGGCAATAACTTTGGTTATAGCGCCTTTGTAGCCTATGGTGCCTTCTGGATTGGGCTTGGGATAATCTGGTTGTTGAATAATTTCGGAGTTTACAAGTCATCAACTACTGATGTGGGTTTTTTTATGTTAGCCTGGACACTTTACACCGTGATAATGTTCATTGCTTCGCTGCGGGTACACAAAGCTATGGCGTTTACTTTTGGAACCTTACTTTTGGGATTTATTCTTTTGGTACTAGGACATTTCGGCAATCCGGTGTTTAACGTAGTTGCGGGTTACGAACTTATTGTGTGCGCACTTGGTGCTTGGTATATGATGGCGGGTATTATCATCAATGATTTGGCGGGTAAAACAGTGCTGAAAATGGGTAGCCCACTGATAAGTGCAGAAATCCATCCTCCTGTGGATCTTCCCACTAATTTTAGTCAATCTAAATATATGACAAGCTAATAGAATAAAACGGTGGTCTTTGATACATGTTCATAAAACCTTACAACTACTTGCTGTCAAGTTTGCTTAAATCAAAGAATTAGTTTATTATTACCTTTCGAAAGTTAAAATAGAATAAGCTTTTTAAAGGGCTTATAAACAGTGTGATAACTTTGCCATCATGTGTGTTGCACATGTGCCGAATGTGGATAATTTAAAATAAATAGTATAATATGAAATTTGTAGCTTCAAGTTCCGAGCTTCTATATCACTTGCAGGCGGTAAGTCGTGTTGTAAGCAGTAAGAGTACCATTCCAATTTTAGAAAATATCTTGTTTGAATTGGGCGAAGATAAACTAACCATAACGG
>JAGXIO010000188.1 GCA_024635555.1 Saccharicrinis sp. | reverse complement strand
TACAAGCCACAAGGAGTATTATGCATTCGATGAAATGAATCAACTTATTTATTTTATATATTTGGAGGCAAAGAGCTTGCAGGTTTGTATATCCAGGAAAACGACAGCAATAAAATGAGCTACGTAATCTCCGACCACCTGGGCAGCGCTTGGGCCCTGGCCAACGAGCAAGGCGGTTTTGTTGAGAAATATGAATACGACCCGTGGGGCAAACGTGTTAACCCTGATGATTGGACGCAAGATGATGTTAGGACGAGTTTTAAGACGGATAGAGGTTTTACGCTTCATAGCCTGTCCCGAACTTGCTTCGGGAAGCATTTTGACCACTTGCAATTCATTAATATGCAGGCAAGGTTGTACGACCCATTCCTAGGCCAGTTTATTTCTGTTGACCCGCTGGCCGATAAATACCCTGGGTGGGGAGCGTACTACGATTTTCACAAAAGCCTTTTGGCCATAACCTGATAAGCACCAATTAGTTTATCCCAATAAGCAAAATCCCACCCCTTCTTACCCAATCGCTTTATCCACCATTTGTAGTATTTCCTTTTCTAGTTGGTTTGCCGTTTGCACCCTACTTTTGCCTTCTGCCAGTGCATAATTCACAAATTCACGATCGGTTAAGTCTTTGGTATTAATTTTCACGTTGAGCCAAGCGCCCAAAACACCTCCACGGGCACTGATGGCACCCACGCCGGCATCCGAAATAGAATTTGGGTTGCCTATTTTGGCCATGGCCAGCATCACCTGCATCGAATCGCAACAAAGCTGCATGGTTTTTAACGGAACCTCTATGGCAAAGCGCGTGGCTTGTTCAATCGTCTCGCGTCTAAGTTGCTTTTCACCGTCCGACTGCTGGGGAAGTTTAAAAGCCTCCATGATGTTGTTAAAAGCTTTGGTGTCTTCGTCCACCATTTTTAAAAGCTCGTCATGGTAAAATTTGCCCTTTTCGGCCCAACCCGAAAATTCCGCTGTGCGATAATCCCATCCCCTTTTATGTGCCGAAAGGTTGGCCACCATGGTTCCCAGTGCAGCACCAATTGCACCCAAATAGGCAGCCACGGATCCACCGCCCGGAGCCGGTGATTCGCTTGCCGTTTCGTGTGCAAATTCCGCCAAGCTAAGGTTTGTCAGTTTGTTTTTATTCTTCCCCTGCTCGTTCTCCAATATATACTCAATAATCTTTTTATCGGGTTCAAATGGGTAGAGCTCGTCGAGCCCCAATGATTTAACAGCTATTTTAATAATCTCCTTATCCGATATCCCCGTAGAGCGGTTCTGCTTTTTCAGAAAGTATTTACCCGCATCCAGCATGGCCTGCAAGGGAATTACACCCACCAGTTCCGATCCGGTTACACGCAGACCATGGACTGTGGCTCTTTCGCAGGCCGTATCAAAAGCTTTGTGCATGGAGGTAAGGGTAATGTCGGTAAGGTTGAGCGATATCTGTGCAATGCCATACTCCTCTATATACCAGCCTATTCCCTTTACCGATTTTAAAAGTCCGGGTTCGTTGACGGGCTTGTCATGGCTGTCCTTAATGATTTTTCCAGTCAGGCTTCCCCCTTCTCGCTTTACCCTTCCTCGTTCGCGCAGGTCAAAAGCGATGGTGTTGGCCCGCCGGGTACTGGTCGTGTTTAAATTGATATTGTAGGCAATTAAAAAATTGCGCGCACCTACCGCTGTGGCACCGGAGCGTTGCGTTTCGTCCGTCCAACTACAAGGTCCAAAATCCGGTTTCCAATCTGTGCTCGTTATCCGTTGTGGCAGCGCTTCATACTCGCCTTTGCGGCATTCGGCCAGATTTTTCCTGTTCTCTGTTAAGGCGGCCTGTTCGTAGCAATAAATAGGTATGCTCAGCTCATCGCCAATTCGCTTGGCCAATTTGCGGGCATATTCCGCTACCTCCTCCATGCTAATGTTGGACACTGGCACCAAGGGACATACATCCGTGGCGCCAAAACGGGGATGAGCACCTTTGTGCTTGCGCATGTCAATCAGTTCCTTGGCTTTTTTTACAGCCCTAAAAGCCGCCTCAACAACCTGTTCGGGTGCGCCCACCATGGTAACAACAGTGCGGTTGGTCGCTTTTCCCGGATCCACGTCAATAAGGCTAACGCCCTCTACCCCTTTTATCTCATCGCATATTTTATTGATGATATTCATATCGCGCCCCTCGCTAAAGTTTGGCACACACTCTATTAGCTGTTGCATACAATTTTTTTAGTACATTTAAGAAAACTCTGATATTATTGAGCCAGTATTAAGGGTTTACAATTTTTCCGTTTATCATCATGATGTCCACTTTGTTTTCGCCATAATAATAAGGGATGTATTCGATGTTGGGAATGGTTTTGGTGATGATGAGATTGGCTTTTTTACCTACCGTGATGGAACCCTGCTCCTGCTCTATGCCCATGGCGTAGGCACTGTTGATGGTAACGGCATTGATGGCCTCTTGCGGTAGCATTTTATAAAGTATGCTTCCCATCGAAATAATCCATTGCATATTTCCCGATGGCGAGGAGCCCGGATTAAAGTCAGTTGCCAAGGCTACTGGCAGTCCGGCCGTAATCATTTCGCGCACGGGAGAATACCTCATGTTTAAAAAGAAAGCGGCGCCTGGCAAAACTGTTGGCATCGTGCCCGAGTTGAGCAGTGCTTCAATTTCGTCGCTACCCACAAACTCCAGATGGTCAACCGAGCGTGCCCTATGCCTTACACCTACCTGAACCCCACCAGAGTAATCCAATTCGTTGGCGTGTATCTTAGGGGTGAGGCCATATTTCGCACCGGCTTCCAATATGCGGTCTGTTTCGTCCACGGTAAAAAAACCTTTGTCGCAGAATACATCGATATAATCGGCTAAATTTTCCTTGTGGATGGCCGGAAGCATTTCGTCCGTGATTAAACGGATGTAGTCCGCCCGGTTATTTTGGAATTCGGTTGGCAGGGCGTGTGCGCCCAGAAACGTAGATTTAATAGTTAGCGCACTCGTTTCCTTTAGGCGTTTGATTACACGTAACATTTTAAGCTCACTGGCAAGAGACAGGCCATAGCCACTTTTTATTTCTACGGCACCGGTGCCCCATTTACTCATTTCATCCAGCCGCACCAATGCCTCTTCGTAGAGTTTTTGCTCGGGTATCGTTGCCATGGCTTTCGCCGAGTTCAAGATTCCACCGCCTCTTTGGGCTATTTCTTCGTACGAAAGTCCTTTTATTTTGTCGATATATTCAATTTGGCGCGTAGTAGGAAATACCAAATGCGTGTGAGAGTCGCACCAAGCAGGCAGAACTGTTTTGCCTTGCGCGTCAATTTCCACATCGAAACGTTCTGTCGGTAATTGAAGCATCGAACCAAACTCCTTTATCTTATCGTCTTCGATTATTAAATAAGCGTTTTCGATACGGTGCAAAACCGACATGTCCTTCCCCGATAAATATTTTATTGCGCGATCCTCAACTATTCCGGCAAGTTCTTTAATATTTTTAATCAGTGTCCTCTTCAATGGATGATGTTTTAAGAAGTTGTTATAGCTTATAAAGTTAAGCTCATATTTTATAATTCTCAATGACAACAATCAGTTATGTGTCTGCTGATGTGATTTTAAAACTTAATAGTACCTTAAAACCAACTAACACCAATACCGTCCAAAGGTCGGGGCAGGCTCCGCTAGGGTGGGGCACTAATGTTAATCACCATAGAGCAAGGGATCGCTCTACATCCGCTATCAGCTATCTGCCACCAGCTATCCGCTATCAGCTATCAGCCACTAGCCACCAGCCATTAGCTATCCGCTAAATCACCTTTAATTCCTTCCCAATTTTAATGAAAGCAGCAACGGCTCTATCGAGATGTTCTTTTGTGTGCGCAGCAGAAATTTGAATACGGATACGCGCTTGTCCCTTTGGTACCACGGGATAATAAAACCCGATGACATAGATTCCCTCTTCCAAAAGTTTGCTAGCAAACTCCTGCGATAGTTTGGCATCATAAAGCATCAAAGCCACTATGGCCGAGTTGGTAGGTTTAATATCGAAACCAGCAGCCTGTATTTTCTCCTTAAAATAGGCGGCATTTTCTACCACTCGATCGCGGTATTTGGTCGATTCAGTCAGCATGTCAAACACTTCGCACGAAGCACCCACAATGGCAGGAGCCAGGGAGTTAGAGAACAGGTAGGGGCGTGAACGCTGGCGCAGCATATCAATAATTTCTTTTTTCCCGGTTGTAAAACCACCCAAGGCACCACCCAATGCTTTGCCCAGTGTGCTGGTTATAATATCTACTTTACCCATCACCTCATGGTATTCGTGGGTTCCGCGCCCTGTTTTTCCAATAAAACCGGAGGCATGGCTATCGTCAACCATCACCAAGCTATTATATTTTTCGGCCAAAGTGCAGATATCCTTTAGTTTAGCAATATCTCCGTCCATCGAAAAAACACCATCGGTAACAATGATGCGGTAGCGTTGTGCCTGGGATTTTTTAAGTTGCTCTTCCAAATCGTCCATGTTGGCGTGCTTGTATCTGTAGCGTGCAGCTTTGCACAAACGCACCCCATCAATAATAGAAGCATGGTTTAGCTCGTCCGAAATAATGGCATCTTTCTCGGTAAACAAAGGTTCAAAAACCCCACCGTTGGCATCGAAACAAGCGGCGTATAATATGGTATCTTCCGTTCCCATGAAACGCGCAATTTTTTGCTCCAGCGTTTTGTGAATGTCCTGCGTTCCACAAATAAAACGTACCGACGACATACCATAACCATGCGTGTTCATGGTTTCCTGCGCCGCCTTAATCACCCGGGGATGTGATGAGAGACCCAAATAATTATTGGCACAAAAGTTTAGCACCTCTTGCCCTGAGCTCACCTTGATAGCGGCATCCTGCGCTGTGATGATAATCCTTTCGTTTTTATATAAACCCGACTCTTTTATTTGTTCAAGTTCGGCAGCTAAATGGTTTTTAAAATCTCCATACATAATTTCAAAATTAAATTTCAGGTAAATTTAGCAAGCAATAGTGACAAATAAAATGATTTCTGTCTGTATCTTATTTCTAATATTCTGCAAATAAATGGCAGGATATTAGAAATAAGATACCCATGCAAAATTTAAAATGCATTGTTATTGAAACCGAAGAAAGGAATAATAATGAAATTCTTAATCGTAAATTAGGCATTTATAAATTATTGCAATAAGTGAAAGCAGTGTTAAGCTTGCTTGAGCAGTGCTGAACGTAGCAATAATCATGTAATAATTTTGCCCAGCAAGTTGGGCAATAAAAAGTAAAAAATGCTGTTATTATTCGTACGTTGTTGGTTACATTTGTGACGCAACAACAATAATAGATAAACAAAAAGCTTGTGATAAGAATGTTTTTGGATACGATACTTAAAGTTAAACTTAGGTTAAAGGTCATCTGTATTTTTGCAGGGCTCTTTGTAAGCCTTAGTTTTGGCGTGGCTCAGGATAGGATAGAGTTGGGAGGCTACGTGGGTACCTCATATTATATGGGCGACCTAAATCCTCAACAACAATTCTATCAGCCTTCGTTGGGTGTTGGTGGATTAGCCCGATATGTGCTCACGGATAGATATGCTATTAAGGGAACGTTAGGAATAGCCGGCCTTAAAGGAAGCTATCCAAATAGCAAGATGAGGTTTCCTCAAGGTGATATGCCCTACAGTTTTGATAGAAACGTGGCTGATGCAACACTGCAGATGGAGTTTAATTTTGTGTCGTACGACCATGCATTTATAAGTACTACTAATTTTACACCTTATCTAACTTTAGGACTTGGAACGACAGTTTACAAAAGATTTCCGACAGAAATTGGAAAAAACTCTGAACAAACGGTTTTTATATTATCTTTGCCGTTCGGGCTAGGTGCCAAGTATAAAATTAACAAGTGGATAAGGGTTGGTGCAGAGTGGAGTTTTAGAAAAACTTTTGTGGATGATTTGGATGTGGTAGGATTAAATCTGCCTATTAACCCAGAGGATCCTTATGGATTTAAAAACGAAGGTAATATTCACAATAACGACTTGTATTCGGTGGTCAGTGTGCACGTTACATTTAGCTTGCTCAGGCGAAAAACGGAATGTAAATCAGGATTTTAAAAAAAAAGGCAAATTAAAAAATATGTCAGTAAAGGATAAACTGATAAAAGAAAGATTGCCCAAACACGTGGCTATTATTATGGACGGCAACGGCAGATGGGCAAAAATTAGGGGCAACTCGCGGGTTTTTGGACACAAAAACGGGATTAAGGCTGTGCGTGCGGTAACAGAAGCTGCCGCAGAATTAAACATTGCCTATGTTACCCTCTATGCCTTTTCAACCGAAAATTGGAATAGGCCAAAGCTCGAGATTGATGCCTTAATGGCTTTGTTGGTTGCCACCATTAGTTCCGAAACTAAAACGTTGATGAAAAACAATGTGAAGCTTGGGGTAATTGGTTGCCTCACCACCTTGCCAAATGATGTGCGCAATAAGCTGATGGAGAGCATCGAAAAAACATCAACAAATACCGGACTCACTTTATATCTTGCCTTGAGCTATAGCTCACGTTGGGAAATTACTGATGCCGTACGAAAAATTGCAGTGAAAGTACAGAATAATGAACTAAAGCCCGAAGATATCGATGCCGAGGTAATATCAAATAACCTAACAACTGCTAACGTTCCGGATCCCGAATTGATGATTAGGACAAGTGGCGAGCTGCGTATAAGCAACTTTTTGCTTTGGCAGTTGGCTTATGCCGAATTGTATTTTTGTGATACATTATGGCCCGATTTCGAAAAAGAGGATTTTTACGAAGCATTGTTGGATTTTCAGAACAGGGAGAGGCGATTTGGCAAAACAAGCGACCAGTTAACAAATTAAAAAAAATTTAGATTCAATTATAATGCTGAAACATTTTACTCTTTTCCTCATCATTATCACCATATTTCCTTCAGTAAGTTTTGCACAGAGTCAAGAGGGTGTGCCTGTAATTACTTATTCCGGTACGCCGCGTAAATACGAAATAGCCGACATTGAAGTAACAGGTATTCAGAATTACGATCCTAAAATATTGGTTAACCTCTCGGGTTTGGTGATAGGACAAAAATTAAATGTTCCCGGCGAAGAAATATCAGAGGCTATCCGTAAATATTGGCAGCACGGACTCTTTTCGAATGTTAAAATAAAAGCATCGAATATAGAAGGCGGTAAAGTATGGCTCGAAATTGAACTACAAGAACGCCCCCGATTGTCGGAGATAAATTATTACGGACTTAAAAAATCGGAGATAGAAACCATATCCGAAAAAGTGGCTATGATGAAGGGAAGCCAGGTAACTCCTTACCTGATTACGCGAAGCGAAAAATACATTACCGATCACTTTGTGGCCAAAGGGTTTTATAATACCGAGGTTAGAGTGGTTCAAAAGGACGATACCACGAAGGCCAATAATGTTTATTTGGATATTACGGTAGATAAAAAAGAAAAAGTAAAAGTTAAGAATCTCGATTTTACGGGTAATACGGTATTTAAGGACGGTAAGCTTAACCGTATCATGAAAAAAACCAATGAAAAAGGAAAAATACTAAACTTCTTCCGTACCAAAAAGTTTATCAACGAAACCTACAAAGAGGATCTAATTGCCATTATCGACAAATATAACGAATTGGGTTATCGCGATATGGTTATCGATTACGATTCCATCACCCGTAACGACGACAATACCGTTAATATTAAAATTAATATCGAGGAAGGCCGTAAATACTATTTGGGAAATATAGCTTGGATAGGAAACAGTATTTATCCCGGAGAATATTTGGGAGCAGTATTGCGACTAAAAAAAGGAGATGTTTTTAACCAAAAGTTAATGGACGAACGTTTATCGACCGATGACGATGCCGTGAGCAGCCTCTATATGAACAACGGTTATTTGTTTTCGAATATACAGCCGGTTGAGATTAATGTGTATGGTGATACCATCGACCTTGAAATGCGCGTTTATGAAGGCAAGCAAGCCACCATTAACAATATTGTTATTAACGGTAACACCAAAACGCACGAGCATGTTGTAAGGCGAGAGATACGCACCAAACCCGGCCAGTTGTTTAGTAAGGAGCAGTTGATACGTACCATTCGTGAATTATCGCAGTTGGGTCACTTTAACCCCGAAAACATACAGCCCGACGTACAGCCCAACCCCGAAGATGGCACGGTAGACTTAGTGTATAATCTGGAGGAAAAGGCCAATGACCAAATTGAGCTTTCAGGAGGATGGGGTGCAGGCATGTTTGTAGGTTCGCTGGGACTTAAATTCTCTAACTTCTCTGTACGTAATATATTTAATAAAGAAGCATGGCGACCTTTACCTACAGGCGACGGGCAAACACTTTCGCTTAGGGCACAGTGGAACGGGAGTTTTTATCAATCATACAGCTTTTCGTTTACAGAGCCATGGCTCGGCGGTAAACGTCCCAACTCCTTAACTGTTTCAGCATATCGATCAATCCAGTCTGGTGTGTCTGATAGTTACAGAAATACCTTTAATCGTGGATATGGCGGATATAATAGCGGATACGGCGGTGGTTACCAAGATCCTAATCTCCAGTACGATGCTTCGCAAATAGACCAACACATGAAAATATCTGGTTTATCGGTTGGGTTCGGTAAACGATTAACTTGGCCCGATGACTGGTTCTCTATTTATACCGAAATGAGCTATCAGCATTACGACCTTAAAGATTGGCGTTACTTTATTATGCAAAATGGTGTTTCACAAAATCTGCATTTTAAATTGATGTTGTCGCGTAACTCCATTGATAATCCCTTATATACCCGCAGCGGCTCCAACTTTTCCGTGGGTGTGGAATTTACACCACCCTATTCTGCATGGATAGACAAGGATTACAAAGGACTCTTCGACCAAACAATTAACGGTGATGAAACAACAAGCAGGAAGGCTCAGGAACAATTGTACGATTTAATCGAATACCACAAATGGACGGCCCAAGGTTCTATATTTACACCGCTGGATAAAGCCAATAAGTTGGTGTTAATGGGTAAATTTGAGATGGGATTCCTAGGATATTATAATAAAAATGTGCGCTCGCCTTACGAAAAATTTATGCTGGGTGGCGATGGAATGTCGGGTTACAGCATGTATGGAAGCCAAACGGTAGGATTGAGAGGATACGAAAACTCATCCTTAACTCCCCGTAACCAGTACGGAAGTTACGATGGTAATATGTACAACAAGTTAACCATGGAACTTCGGTATCCTTTAACCTTACAGCCATCGGCGCAAGTATATATGCTCACATTTTTAGAGGCGGGTAATGCATGGAGTGATTTTCAGGATTACAGTCCTTTTGATTTAAAGCGGTCAGCGGGTGTTGGCGTTCGTATTTTCCTACCCATTTTTGGCTTGATGGGCATTGATTGGGGCTATGGATTCGACGGCACCCCAGCTCAGCCGAACACACCAAGCGGAAGTCAATTCCACTTTGTAATAGGACAACAATTTTAATACATAAGTTGCTTTAATTAAGAGGATTAATAAAGTGGTTTGATTTTTGATATATCTGGCTAAATAAAATGTTTAACCTAAATTTGATAAGATGAAGAAGATACTTTTTGTTTCGATAATATTGGCTTTTAGCATGGGTTTATCAGCCCAAAAGTATGCATTTGTGGATACGGAGTATATCTTAAAAAATGTACCTGCTTTTGAAGCAGCCAACGATCAATTAAACCAATCCTCTGCAAAATGGCAAAAGGAAATTGAGGCCGTGTATGCCGAGGTAGAAACTTTGTACCAAAATTACCAGACTGAGAGTGTATTTTTGTCGAACGAGATGAAAGTAAAAAAGGAAGAGGAAATTGTGGCCAAAGAAAAAGGAGCACGCCAGTTACAAGCCAAATATTTTGGTGCCGAAGGTGAGCTGAGCAAAAAACGTGAGGCACTCATCAAACCTATTCAGGATGATGTTTTTAACGCCATCCGCGAAATGGCCGAAGAAGAGAGCTATGCCGCCATATTTGATAAAGCTTCGGCAGGTGTAGTTTTATTTTCAGACCCTAAATTTGATATTAGCGACAATATTTTAGAAAAACTGGGATACAAAAAATAGATTAACATTTAATTTATGAGACTTACAAAATTAGTATTTGTTGGATTGGCACTGATGGCCACTGCATGGTTGCCGGCACAATCCAACCTTAAATTCGGACATGTAAATACGCAAGCCATATTAGCTGCTATGCCCGAGTTAAAAACAATCGACGAGCAATTGCAAAGCGAGTACACAACTTTAGAGGCGCAGCTCACCGATATGCAGGAAGATTTGCAAGGAAGGCAAAAAGAATATTTGATGAAGTTGCAGGCCGGTACAATGACACAACTGGAAAGATCCGAACTGGAAACACAACTTCAAGAGGGACAAGCCAAAGTGCAGGCCTTCTTTGAACAATCACAAGAATCGTTGCAAGGAAAAGAGCAAGCGCTAAAAAAACCTTTGTTCGATAAAGTGAGTAATGTCATTAAGGAAATAGGAGCAGAACAAGGGTTCTTATATATCTTTGAACAGGCCGGAGGACTAACCGTATATCAATCGGAAAAAAGTATTGATGTAGCCGACCTTGTAAAAGCCAAGCTAGGAATGAAATAATCGCTTGTTTAGATAACGTATATATAAAGTAATAATTAAAAACCTCAAACACATAGGGTAAGCCAAGTAATAAAGCCAATACGAAAGGAATAAAATCGGGCCTACCAAATGTTACAAACAAAAAAAATCACTTATGAAATCGATAAAGTTACTATTAGTTGTTGTGGCGGTTGTTGTTAGTTCAAGCGCTTTTGGCCAGGAGTTAAAGTTCGGTCATGTAAATATTCAGAAGTTAGTTACAGAGTTGCCAGCTAAAGTGGCGGCCGATAAAAAACTGCAAAGCGAAGCAAGCAAGTTGGAGCAGAACTTAAAGGTGATGAACGAAGAGCTAGACGTTAAATACACCGACTACATGCAGAAGCGCGATACCCTACCCGAGTTAATCCGTGCAACCAAAGAAAAAGAGATTCAAGAAATCAGTGAGCGTTTAAAAAACTTTCAGATGTTGGCACAGCAAAACTTGCAGCAACAGGAGCAGCAATTGTTACAGCCCATAATTGAAAAGGTGCAAAAGGCTATTGATGAGGTAGGTGCCGAAAATGGTTTCATTTATATTTTCGACATTAGCTCCAGAGTTGTGATTTACCATTCGGATCAAAGCAAAGATGTGGAGGAATTGGTGAAAACTAAATTAGCTGCTACAGCTGCCGCTAAGTAGTCTTTGCAATAATTGGTTAATTTGGGTTTTTATAAAAAGATATTTATCTAATGTATTTATAACTAGCATCGGGATTCGTGCCCTCCGGCAGGCGGGTAGCCCAACTCTATATTCATATAATTTAAAAGGATGGTTGTAATAACCATCCTTTTTTGGTATAATCGTATTATGAATTCAACCAAAGGTCCCATAGCAGTTTTTGATTCGGGGTATGGAGGATTGACGGTTCTCCAGGAACTCACAAAGCAATTGCCCCAATACGATTTTTTGTATTTAGGCGATAACGCCCGTACACCCTATGGAACTCGATCGTTTGAGGTGGTTTATAAATATACCTTGGAGGCGGTTACAAAGTTGTTTTCGATGGGTTCACACCTGGTTATTTTGGCTTGTAACACGGCATCGGCAAAGGCACTACGTAGCATTCAACAACACAACTTGCCATTGATTGCCCCCGATAGGCGGGTATTAGGAGTTATTCGACCCAGCGCCGAAGTGGTAAGTCAATACACTAAAACCAATAAAATTGGGGTGTTGGGAACGGTAGGTACCGTGCAATCCTTATCGTATCCTCTGGAACTTAAAAAGTTGTCGTATGATTTGGAAGTGTTTCAGGAGGCTTGCCCCATGTGGGTTCCTTTGGTTGAGAATGGCGAGGCCGAATCGTCGGGGGCGGATTACTTTATAAAAAAAAATATAGATAGCCTTTTAAGCCAGAATAAAGATATAGATACCGTAATTTTAGGTTGCACCCACTACCCCTTACTGCTGGATAAAATAAAGCAGTATTTGCCTCAAGACTGCCATATTTTGGCACAAGGGGATATTGTTGCTAAAAGCCTGATTGATTATTTGAAACGTCATCCCGAAATGGATGACAAATGCACCAAAAACGGCAAGGTAAAGTTTTATACCACCGAAAATGTGGAAAAATTTAAACAGACCGCCGGGTATTTTCTTAAACAGGATATTGATGTAAATTTCTTGGAGCTTTAGTAATCAGATCAGTCAACAGTAATCAGTCAACAGTAATCAGTAGATGGCTGAAGTTGAGCAATATTCCGTCAGCTTTTTTAGTTTTCTTAATCGCAAAATAGTTAACTGGTGTTGCTTTTGGGATAAGCTGCAAGCACTAAAGATAACTCCGTTATACTTCACGGCTCTTCCACGATATACCGCCAAAGGCAGCCCATACCACCGAAACAACAATATAAATAGGATATAAACATGCGATGGCTAAGTATCGCACAAAGTCCAGTTTTATATTGAAGAAGATAGCTCCCTGTTTTATAAGCATATAGTCAAGGGCTATTTTTAGCATACCTAAACCCATCAAGCTAAGACCAAGATTGATATGTACCATATAGGCAAGAGGTAAAGATAATAGAAGGATATTGGTCAATAATACTACAAATGCGACTAAAATGGTGAACCTATCAGAATAACCTTTGCTTTTGGATGCCCAGCGGGCACGCTGCCTTAAAAATGCCTTTAATCCCAGCTCTGGATAGGTATGCACAATTGCTTCTTGTGATTTAACAAAGGCTATCGTTTTTTTATGGGCTTTGCAATATTGCAATAAAAAAATGTCGTCGCCACTTGCCCACTTGGATTTGAGTAATGATTCGGCTTGTAGCCAAACTTCTTTTGATACGGCTAAGTTAGCACCATTGCACATGATGGGATTGTTTGCACCGATAGCACCCGCTCCAGATGTAACGAGGCTTAAAAAATCGACGGTTTGGAATAGCTCAAAAAAGTGGTGTGGCTCTGTCAAGCGCACGGGGCCAACTAGTAAATCGGCGTGGCTACTTTCCAGGGACTTTGTCAGGCTGTATAACCAATTGTGAGAATGTAAACAGTCGGCATCTGTAAAAGCAATGTAATCGAAGCGCGAAACCACAACACCAGTGGACAAAGCCGCTTTTTTTCCTTTTCCCTTATTTTTTATAAGTCTGAAATGCGGCAAATCAGCAATCTGTTTTTCCACTAGACTCCACGAGTTGTCGGTACTATGATCGTCTATAAATATTACCTCATAATTGACGTGCTGTTGGTCTCTTAGTCCATTGATAAGATTGGTGAGGTTTGCTTGCTCGTTTCGGAAAGCTACCACGCACGAAAGCTGAGCTTTAGTTGGGCAGTTAATTGAATTACTAAGGGGTTTTATACGATTCCATCCAAAAATAAATTTCACAACCAGCAAGTAATAGCTAGCGAATAAAAGGAGTAAAAAAGTTGAAACCGCAATTAAGAACATGTTTTTTTGCTATGTGGGTTGAATTAGCTAATTAAAAATATAGTTTCAAAAAAAATCCCGAATCCATGTTGGGAATTCGGGACAGATTATATAAAAGAACAATTTATTTTACTTGATACAGCCAGCTCTCCATTTTGTTGTTGAGTATCTCCTGCTGCCGTGCTTCCATTTTTCTGTATGAGGTATCCGAATCAATACTCACTAAGTGCATATTGTTTAATTCAAATGTTACTGCATTGCTATTTCCTTCGTTCTGTAAACTTGCCACCATATTTTGGGCGTTCTCCGACTCTTTAAACCCACCAACAATAATATAGATATACCCTTTTTGTGGTGCTGTTGTTATGGATTTTGGTGTTGGCTTATCCAAATTGGCCATTGCATGTGAGGTGTCTTTGGCGGCTTCGCTTTTTATAACAGGCTTTAGCACTTCTTTTTTTATAACCTTAGGTTCTGGTTCTTTGGCTTTATTGAAGAAAAGATAATAAACACCGAAAAAGATTATTATTATAGCTATAGCGATAATAAATAAAATAGGAGCCCCGTTTTTCTTTTTTGGTTTTTTAGGTGATGGTACGTTTTTTTTCAGTTGAACTTTTTCTGTTTCTGTATTCTTATCGTCGTTTCTTATGCCTGCAGGTGGTGTAACTATAATATCCGGGGGGGAATGTTTTTGAAATTTACTTTCTACTGCTGTGCTTTTAAATTCTTCTTTTGTGGGTTGGTCGCTTTCAATTGGTGGTTTTTTCCCTTGTTCATCTTCGGTATCTAAATCTAAAAGAAAAACATTTTCTCGCGAAACATTTTCTTCCGTCTCGGTCATTTCTGTTAAATCTTCAACTTTTACGGTAGCATCTTGACCAAATAGTTCGGCCACATCATCGGCTTGTTGAAAACGCAGAATACCGTTATCGTCCTTTGTGAAAGTACCCAGCTTGTTAAAGGTATAGGTGCCCTCCTCTTCGAGTTTTTTCTTTAGGTTGTCGGCATATTCAAAAACCTGTTCGGTTGCAATTATGGTATCTATCCCTTTTTGTTCGGCAATATAATTTACCAACAACCCATCGTTAAAGCTTAAAAAATTATTAAATAAAACACTTGTGCCATGTTCCTTGGAAACAATGAAAGCACCAAAGTTGGGAATGATAACTCTATTATTTTCCGAAATGAGTTCTATAATGTATTTTTCCATTCTAATTTATGTCGGTTTTTGGGGTGAATCCCCAATAAATGGAACTAAAGATAATGAGTTTTTAAGAAATATGCTTTATTTACTTTAAAACTTTAAGCAGGAAGTTGACTATTGTTATTTTTTACCCCATTATTTTGCGATATCACTACGATTCCTATTAAGGCTGGCAACACTTGGTTTAGCACCCACAATGCAGTTACTGCCAATACGATAGCTGTAGCGGATAAGCCAATGCCCGAAAATATAAATAAGGCAACCGAACCTCTAATACCCAGCTCGGCCAGAAAAAAAGTAGGCGCCATACTTACTAGCATATAGTATATGGGTATCAGCATTAAAGTATGGCCTGTTATATGCGCACCCATTAGCCAGAACATAATACTTAGCTGAAAGGAATATACTGCAAACCGCAACAAACTATAAACAAAAACCCGAATTATTACATTATTTGGCGTTGAGGCTAATTGATAAAAAAGCTCTTTTAAGGTTTGCAAAGCTTTAAAGCGATTGATATTTTTTTTGAACCACTGTTTTTTATACCAAGCAACAGATAATATGACCAACAATCCGAAAAAAACGAAAAGATATAGTGGAGATATGGATGGGAACTTGGGCCACGGCAGTTGATAGATGGCCAGAACGCATGGTATTGCAAGCGCAAAAACAACCAAGTTGCTTATCATGCCGCCCAAATAAGTTAACAGGGTGGTTTGAGCCCAAAACTCCTTTTTAAGGAACATTGCCCTCCCCAAGGGCTCGCCTAGCTTAGCCGGGGTAATTATGCCGGAAGTAAATCCTGCCAACACCATTTTTAGGGCTTTGATAAATCCTGTTTTTTTAACGCAGCCAATAAGTAGTTGCCATTTTTTAGTTTCTATAAACAGGTTAATGCACAGTAAAATTGTTTGTGCCATAAGCGAAAGCAGAATGATGGGTGCTTTTAACGGCGGAATGTCGGATAGCGATATTTGATGGTAATATTGATATAGGCGATAGGCGATATACGAAAAACTCAAAACAGCAACAAGTACAGATAACCACCATCCTTTTTTAAGTGCAAAGGCCATAATTATGCTTTGCGATTAATGAGTGGTAAAACAACCAATGCTACCAAACCCATTAAAACTATCATGGCGTTAACCGAGCTCCAAACGATAAGTGCAAAGGCCGCAGCGTCATTTTCAAGAATACCGTACATCTGCAAAGTACCTATTACCATAAAATGCCAGGGTCCCATGCCACCTTGCACAGGTGCCACCATGCCTAAGCTACCTAGCACAAAAGCTGTAAGTCCGGCCATGGGCGAAAGGTGCGATGTAAACTCAAAGGCAAAAAAGCTCACATAAATCATTAAAAAATACATGAGCCAAATAAACAGGGTATGCAGTACAAAAGCCCACTTATTTTTTATGTTTTTGATTGCCATAAAACCCTCGGCAAACTTGGCCCATAAGGCCTTGAGTTTATTGTAGGGCGATGTTTTGGAATACCATTTTTTTAGAAGACGTAGGGCCAATACAACGGAAAGTATAATCACATAGGTCCATACGGATTTAAAGATTTGTGTGAATGAGGTGAAGTCCGTATTGTTGGATAAAAAGCCGGATACCAAATTAAATTGAAGGGCCAGCACCAACCCTACGCATAGCAATAGCATTATCACATCGCTCAAACGCTCCACCACCACAGTGCCTATTAGTTTGGATACGGATATGTTTTCGTAGCGACTCAGAACTCCACATCGCGATATTTCGCCCATACGAGGAATAAGCAGATTGGCAAAATATCCGACCATCACTGCGAAGAAAGTATTGGAAAGTCTGGTTTTTTTTTCGATGGGCTCTATAAGCATCTGCCAACGTATGGTCCGGCTAAAATGGCTGGCCAGTCCAATCACCATCGAAAACAGCAACCACCAATAGTTGATGCCCTGACTTAGTGAAGCTCTGATTTCGGCCATATCGTAATTTCGATATACAAACCACATCAAAAACCCACCAATTGACAGGTATATAACAAACTTTACAATATTAAATATCGTCTTTTTCAATATTAAAACTTTACCTTTGCAACAGATTTTGCGAGTGCAATTTTACAAAAGTTTATCTGTTAAAGCAAGCTCAATTTAAGGATTAGCTTGCAAAGTAGTGGGAAATGCACTCACTAATTATGGATAACAGATAAAAAATATTTGAGGGATGAAGAACGTTAGGGCGAAAAAGCATTTAGGACAACACTTTTTAAAGGACGAAGGCATCGCAAAAAAAATAGCGGACAGCTTAACCAATTATAAAACCAATGTGTTGGAAGTGGGCCCGGGAATGGGCGTGCTTACCAAATACCTGTTGGTTAAAGAGGGCATTCAGTTGAAGGTGGTGGAAATAGATGACGAATCGGTGATTTACCTTCGGGAGCATTATCCCCAATTGAGCGACGACATTATAGCCGACGATTTTTTGCAGATGGATCTCAATGAAATTAGCAAAGAGCAGTTCAGCATTATTGGAAATTTCCCCTATAATATTTCTAGCCAAATATTTTTTAAAGTACTTGAGTATAAAGATAAGGTACCCGAGGTGGTGGGTATGTTGCAAAAAGAAGTGGCCGAACGTTTAGCGGCACCCCCCGGAACACGTGCCCAAGGTATTCTTACCATATTTTTGCAGGCTTATTATGATGTGGAATATCTGTTTACCGTTTCACCGGATGTTTTTACGCCTCCGCCCAAGGTTCAATCGGGTGTTATACGGGTAACGCGTAACGATACTCAAAAATTGGACTGTGACGAGAAACTTTTTGTAAGGGTCGTCAAAACAGGTTTTAACCAACGCCGAAAAACCTTGAGCAACTCCCTAAAGTCCATTCCATTTAATCGCGATAAAGTGCCTGATATGGACGTGTTCAGCCAACGACCGGAGCAGCTGGGAGTTAAAGAATTTGTAGCACTTACGCAATTTATTCAAGCGAATATGTTGCCTTAATAATCCATCCAAAGTAATACCATCGTTTATGGCCAAGTTTACGTTAACCCGAGGTTTTGTTGATAGAGTAAAACAAGCCATTGAGCTTAAAGATGAAAAAAGGTTAAAGCACAAGCTTAGCAAACTTCACCCGGCCGACATAGCCGACCTTTTTAGGGAACTTGACCTCGAAGAAGCCAAATACATTTATCTTTTAGCCGACGACGAAACAGCCGCCGACGTTATTCTGGAACTGGAGGAAGATGAGCGTCGACGTTTTTTGGATGCCCTGCCCAGTGAGGTGATCGCCAGGCGATTCATCGACCAAATGGACTCCGATGATGCGGCCGACGTATTGGGCGAGATGGATGACGACCGTCAGCAGGAGGTACTCTCGCACATCGAAGACGTGAAGGTGGCCGGCGACATTGCCGACCTGCTAAACTTCCATGAAGATAGTGCCGGGGGTTTGATGGCCAAAGAATACATCCAGGTAAAGGAATCATGGAATTTGCCTACATGCCTTCGTAGCATGCGTCGCCAGGGCGAAGACGTACACGAAGTGTATTATGTGTATGTAGTGGACAATGACGGAATTTTAAAAGGAACCCTTTCCTTAAAGCGATTGCTGCTTAGCCCTGAACATGCCACTGTAAAAGATATTTATAACGACAAACTGATATCTGTTCGGACCGATGCTTCAGGTGAAGAAGTAAGCGGCATCATGGAAAAATACGATTTAGTTGCCTTACCGGTTGTTGATGTTGTAGGTCGCCTAGTGGGACGTATTACCATTGACGACGTGGTGGATTTTATGCGCGAAGAAGCCGAAAAAGACTATCAGCTGGCTTCTGGTATTACCGAGGATGTGGAGTCTTCGGACAGTGTTTGGATTCATACCCGTGCACGTATGCCCTGGCTTTTGTTGGGGATGTTGGGGGGAATACTTAGCTCGCGTGTGGTGGGTGGTTTTGTGGGTTTACTCTCCGAGCATCCGCAATTGGCATTTTTTATGGGTTTGATTGCCGCTATGGCCGGAAATACCGGTATGCAGTCGGCGGCTATTATTGTGCAATCACTGGCCTCAGGGAGTATCGGATTGGATACACCTTGGAGCAAGCTGGTAAAAGAGCTGTCCATCGCCTTGCTTAATGCTACCGTTCTGGGTGGGATTATTTTAGGTTATAATTATGCCATTGGTGCCAATATTGCACTTACTTACACAGTAGCCATTGCTATGTTTTCGGTGGTTGTTTTTGCCTCCTTGTTGGGTACCTTTATCCCTTTGTTGATGAAACGTTTAAAGATTGACCCCGCCGTTGCCACCGGTCCCTTTGTTACCACCATGAATGATATTATAGGCATGTTTGTATATCTCTCCATTGCTACGGTTTGCTATAATATTTTGATGTGATAGGTGCTTATCAAGGTTAAATACAACCCAACGACAGATGGAAAAAATGGTAAGCTAAATAAGGAGTAAGTTGATACTAAACAAAGTGGGTTGATCGATAAAATCCTTATCATTAAAGATAAAGAATTTTTGAAAGCTCTTGATAAACTGATTTCTTCAGATAGGTCTGATTCAACTATTATGAAATTATCAGAGGAACATAAGATGATTTTGGAAATGAGCGAAGATGATATCAAAAATGGAAGGTTAATTTCTCAAGAAGTAATGGCTAAACGGAATGTAGGTTGGACAAGAAACTGACAATACAATCGAATATGAATTAAATAAGCTCGAAAGTATTGGAACACTAAACGTTCCCATTCAACAGTTGATAAAAACCTTCATCTTCGAATTGGCGTCCTACTTTGCGCCACTGTTTTCTAATGCCGGTACAGGTAAATCCTATATTTTGGAAAAGATGGATGCTTTTTTCGTTGCTCACCGATATGGAGCAGAAAAGCTGATGTAAGCCCAGCGTGTTAAAACAATACTGAATAAAAAGATCCAATGCAGCAGAGGCATAACCTTGTTTCTGGAAAGATTTATGAACCATTATACCTACCCCTGCACGGTTATGATAGGGGTCAAAATCGAATAGGTCGATGATGCCCACTGTTTGGGGTGTTTCCTCTTCGGTTTCTATCATCAACCTTAATTCTTTCGCTTGGTATATGTCCTGATTTATCCCCTTTATATATTGTTCTAATTGCTGTTTCGAAAAAGGTTTCAGGGTTTCGGAATAAACCCATAAATCCATATCGTTTTCCCATTGGTATAGCACTTCCACATCGTGGGGTTCTATGGCTCTTAATACAACGGGCGCTCTCACCTTACTCCTTGGATTTCATTTTTTCCAGCTGCCAAAAGTAGCGCACAAAGGAATCATTGTAGCCAGTATTTTTTATTATTTCCTGCTTCGATTTTTTGGCCTCTGTAAAAGTGTTATAACTGCCATAAACATAGCGGTAATTGCCATCGGTACATTTGTACACCATTATTTTGCCTTGATCCATACTTTTATAGCGGTTGTAATTTTTTAACGGCTTTTTTAAAGTAATAAACTGCACGGTATATTTCCCTGTGACCTCGGCACTTTCTGTTGTGTCTGCGATAGTGTCGGAAGCTGCCTCTGCCACCAATCCTTCTACCATTAAGTCATCGGTTACTACTGATTGCGATTGGTTGAGGTAGGTCATTTCGCGGGTAACGGTGAGGCTGCTGGTGGTGTTTTCGATATTTTTACCCTCCACAATTACGTCATAGGTTTTATCAGCCTCTAAAATAAACATATATTTGCCAGACACAGGGTTAGGCTTATATTCGCCGATCAATGCATCGGTTTTTTTATCTTTAACATGAATCACCACATCGTCCCATGCAAAATCTTTTCCTACACTTAGCTTGCCTTTAACAACTGCCAAACGATTTGTCAGAGGTTCCTCATAGGCTATCCCATACAAATCGGATCCACCATTGTTTCCATCGAAGCGCGACGATGCCATATAAGCCCTGTTTTGGGCGGCCGAGGGAGCAAAAAAGAAGTCATCGTTGGGTGTGTTAATCGGATAGCCCATGTTTAAGGGCTTGCTCCAGCTGCTATCGGGATTTATCTGACTATAAAAAATATCAAACTTACCCATGGTGTTATGACCGTCGGAGCTAAAAAACAGGGTTTTTCCATTGGGGTGAATCATGGGTGTTTCTTCATCGTAGCTGGTATTGATGTCTGGTCCCAGGTTTCGGGGAGTGCCCCATTTTCCGTTGGGCAGTTTGCGTACTATATAAATATCTAAACCACCCTGACCGCCGCTTCTGTCGCTGGTAAAAAACAGTGTCGATTTGTCGGCATTAATGGAGGCATGTGTTTCGTTAAAACGGCTGTTAATTCCTTCGGGCAATAAAAAGGGCTCGCTCCATGTTTCGCCGTCGAACTCGCTCACATACAATCTTTGCCCGTTAAAATCGCTACGCAACAAGTATAATTCGCTACCATCAGCCGAAAGACAAACCGCAGCTTCGTGGCTGTCGCTTTTTACTACTTCCTTCACCACTTCAGCTGGTCCCCATATTTCACCTTCTTTTTTTGCAGTATATATTTTTTCTGAATACTGTCCGTCGGGCAGCATCTGCGAATAAGGCGATTTACGGCGGGATGTAAAGATAACGATGGATCCGTCGGCACTTACTAAAGGGCTGTGGTCGTCGTAGGTTGAATTTACTGTAACCCCAAGGTTTTGCACTTCGAGTTTAACGGGATTTTCCATAAAAGAAATCCCGTTATTACAGATGGTAATTTCTCGCTCTATCATTGTCCGCAACTCTGTTTGACTCTCATCTACAAAGCCAAGCATTTTATGGTAAACTACCAGAGCTTCGTTGTATTGATAAAGCATTTGCATACTTTTGGCCATGGAAAGATGCAGTTCAATTCCCAACTCCTTATTATAATTTTCGGGTTTGAGTATATCTATGGCTTTAGTAAAGTATATCAGTGCCGAATCGTGACCCCCTGCGGCATTGAGGTAACAGTGTCCCAGATTGTACAGTACATTAATATTTTCCGGCTCTTTTTCGGCCACCCTTTTAAACAAGGGAATAGCTCGCTCAAAATCTCCTTGTTCGGAATAGGATACTGCACGATTAAACAATTTGGAGACAGTGGCATCATCGGTTTGTGCCGAAATACACTGAGAGGAAAGCAGCAGTGCGATAATTAACGCGAAAAGGGATGATTTAGAAATCATTGTTAAGAGTTTAAGAGATTTTGTGGTGAAGGTACAAAATAGCATGTTAACCGTAAAAGAGTCAGGCTATAATATCCTTCAAAAATAACATTTCCGTTTAAATATCAAGCTTTAATACCAAAGGATCAAGATAAAAGGTGTGTTTTCTTCGGGCAAAGGACTTTCCGGTAGGGATAGCAAAGTCTTTTAAAACTGTTTTATAACCTTGCATCTCTATTTCCATGGTGTAATCTCCTCCCGATGGGATGATAAAAATATATTTTCCATTCATTGGGCTTGGTCGGTACACTCCTTGTAATTCGCCCGTTTTTGATGAAACGGTTATTTTAGCATTTGCGGCGGGCTCGCCATCTTGATCGAACAAAAAGCCACCTACTACCGTCAATGCATTGGGATGATCACTGGGGAACGCAATCATATAAATATCTGTGCCACCCATGCCTTCGGCACGACGCGAGGCATAGTACACTCTTTGCTCATCAATGGTAGGAGCATAAAAAAGATCGTCGAAAGGGGTGTTGATGGGATATCCAATATTTTTTACGTTTCCAAAATTACCGGCAGAGTCGATCTTGGCCTTGAAAATATCATAGCCACCCATGGATTGATGCCCCTCGGAGCTAAAATAAAGGGTTTTACCATTGGGATGAATGTAGGGGCTCTCCTCGTCGAGTTCCGTATTTATCTCAGGACCCATGTTTCGCTCTTTGCCCCAGCTTCCGTTGGGTAGTTTTGTTACCGTATAAATATCTTTGCCTCCCAACCCCCCGGAACGGTCGCTGGTAAAATATAAGGTATTGCCATCCATCGAAAACGAAGCGTGTGTTTCGTTGGCCATGGTATTAATGGGAGCAGGTAGTTTTTCTAGCTCGCCCCATTTATCATTCTTAAAATTGCTGGTGTAAATATTACCCACACCGCCTTCGCTTTGGTATATCAATAGTGTACTGCCGTCGGGCGAAATGCCTATGGTGGCGCTGTTGCCTCGGGTATTAAAGTCTATTGCCCTGGCCGTTACCCATTGTCCGTCGCGCCACAGCGAGAAATATGCGTTCTCGTTATTGTCTTCTAACGACAATGCTGTTCCTCTTTTGGAGGTAAATAGCAGCATATCTTCATGCAGATTCATTACCGGGCTATGTTCGTCGTATTCTGTATTTATAAATGGCCCCAGGTTGGTAATATTAAAATCGACGGGGTGACTTTGCAGCTGGACAGCATTTTTACTGTATTGTTCCTCGCGCTCAATTTTTTGTAAGGCACCGTTAATTTTGGCAGGCAGTTGTTTTTTTAGCTTTTCGAATACCTCCACGGCTTCCTTAAAATTGTAATTAAGATGATAAGCTTGCCCAAGATAAAAACGGGCTTCGATGGCCTCGATACTTTTTTTGTTCTTGATGGGATAATTTTCAACGGCTTGCTCCAGCACTTGAATAGCATCTTTTATCCTATTTTCCGAAAATAAAAAGCATTCGCCTGCTTTAAATTGTAGGTAACGATCGTTGGGATATTTACGCAACAACTTATCGTAGATTTTGGAGGCATCCGGGTAGTTTTCTACCGCTAAATAATCATTGGCTTTAATTACTTCATTTTTATATACGCGCTGCTGAGCGGGCATAATTGAAACTAAAAAAAGAAACAGAAGTAAAACGTAAAACTTTTGCATAATGGGATGAACTTATTAATAAAAATTTTTATCCGAATAATAAAACCTATATAGTTTGCTATTAAGGTTTTTACCGTATTATCTCAAATCTATATAAAAATAGATATTTGTTTTTATTATGCAATGCTTTTTTGTTAAAGGGCAATTGTTTGTCCTTTAACAACCTTATTGTCGCTGCCGACCATTACGTTTGCCTGAGTATCAAAAAAGCGATAGCTAAATTTATTTTTGTGCGTATCCATTGTTTCTATCATTTGCTTATAAGGCATTGTTCCTTGAACAAATACAATAGTGCCTTGATGTTCCATGGTTAAATCGCTGACCATTTTCACATCGAATGATTTTTCAAGTTTAAGGATTGAATCTTTAGTGGGTAGGTAATTTTGCAAAAGCAACAGGGTAATTTTTGAAGAGATGGTTGTCTGCTCTTTCCGTGCAAATGCATGTTTAAGGGTTGATATAATCCTTGCCAACGACACACCCAGGTAAATAAATGCTTTTAAAACAAAACCATAGGTGGGGTTAAAGTGCTTTTTGGCAAACTGCACCATGGCTTTGTAAAATCTTTTTACGTAGGTTTCGTCTTTTATGGTGCTCTCACCCTTAAAATGGACAATGGACGAATCAGAAAAATAATAATTCTGGTAGCCTGCTTTTATCGTACGATAGGACAGGTCGATATCTTCGCCATACATAAAAAAGTCTTCATCTAACAGTCCTATTTTGTCGAGCACATTCTTTTTAAAAAGCATAAAAGATCCTGCAAGCACCTCAACCGGATTATTTTTATCGGGGCTTAAATAGCCTTTGTGGTATTCGGCAAATATTTTTGAAGAGGGGAATAATGCAGCCAGTCCGGCCATTTTTGTTAATGCGGCCCAAGGAGATGGTATGCCCCGTTTGGATTCGGGCAGGAATGCGCCGGAGCCGTCGATCATGCGAATACCCAGTCCGCCCACATGGTCGGTTTTTTGCATAAAAGCCATGGCTTTGGTAAAGGTGTCTTCGGCCACAACGGTATCGGGGTTGAGTATCAATATGTATTTTCCACAGGCTTTGCGGATAGCCTGGTTATTGGCAATGGCGAAGCCCGGATTATCCTTGTTGGCAATGAGCTTGCAGCCACTAAATTCTGTGGCAACCATAGCCGCGGCACCGTCGGTAGAATTATTATCTACCACAAACACTTCGGCTGTAATATGGGCACATGCAGCCATTACCGACTTTAAGGTAAGCCGTAAAAAATCCACGGCATTATAACTTACAATTACAACTGAAAGATCCAATAGGGTTATTCTTTACAAAATAAGGCTTTTAAAAAATTGCACCATGGTCGACGGGATGCACGCTCCATTTTCTGTTTTATTTTTTGGGTTTCTTCATCGTCGCCTAAACCAAGTTCTTGCCATATTTCGCCCCAGCCATAAAAACCGCCCACATTGCGGTCGTCGATAAACAAATCGGCATTTATTTTACGGCTCGATTCTTTCTCGCTAAATATTTCTTCGGGGTAGCTTTTGTTTACGGCAAAAAACTCAACTCCTCTTTTTCTGCAATATTCCACCGCATCGTCAAGTTCCCTGCCCGACCGATAGGTCCATAATATTAATAAATGACCTGCTTTTTGCATGGCTTTAAGGGTGTCGAACGCAAAAAGCATTTCTTTCCCTATCTGAGGATATCTATGCTCTACGATGGTCCCATCAAAATCAACGGCTATAGTCATGTTTATTTAATTATTTTAAAAAAATGCGTATTTAATTTAATAGTTCGGTTTCTTCATCGGTCAACTCCATATCACTTATGATGCGTTGTTTGGTTGGGGCGTGTATGATAAACAATACAAATACCACGGCAAACATATATAAAAATGATTTGTCGGCGGCCACCAAATAGGCCATCATAATTAACAGTCCGATGCCCTCGAGCAATGCAATGCGAACGATAAAGGCCAATTGGAACATGGTGAGTTTTTTACCTAATTCTAAAGCGCTATCAATATGTTTTATTTTTTTGAAGTAAAAAATATGGCCTACGGGAATACCAATCAGCAAAGCCATAATGACCACTGTTTTTAAAAGGTTGAGTGTTTGCGCATCGAATACCGGAAGTACGCCCATTTTAAAAACCAAATATACGCTAAGTAAGGCAGCTATGGATAAGGAGCCCAAAACGATAATATAAATAGTATTTAATCTTTTAAATTGTTTTTTGATATTTGAATTCATTTTGCTGTATAGGTTGTTTTGTAATTTATAGGGTATTTTCAAAAGGTAAACGGTTTATCAACGAACGTCCCAGGGTAATTTCGTCGGTGTATTCCAGTTCGTCGCCTATGGAAACACCACGAGCCAAGGTGGTTATTTTTACATTGCTATCTTTAAATTTACGATAAAGATAAAAATTGGTGGTATCGCCTTCCATGGTGGTGGGCAGGGCAAATATAAGTTCTTTTGCCAGTCCTTGCTCTACCCTTTGTTGCAGAGGTTTAACGGTTAAGTCGTCGGGACCGATGCCGTCCATGGGCGAAATAATGCCGCCAAGTACATGATATACACCAAAATACTGCTGTGTGTTTTCAATGGCCATTACATCTTTAACATTCTCCACCACACAAACGGTGGCGTGGTCGCGTTTGGGGCTGGCGCAAATGTCGCAAATATCGTTATCGGAAATATTGTAACATGATTTGCAGTATACAATATCTTCGCTCAGCTTGCGCAGCGAATCTGAAAAACGCAGTACCTCGCTCTTTTCCTGTTTTAACAAAAAGAGGACTAGTCTAAGTGCTGTTTTTTTGCCTATGCCCGGCAGCTTTGAAAACTCGCGTACGGTATTTTCTAATATTTGCGATGGATAGCTATCCCAATTCATGAACTCTCTAATTTTAAAGGGCTAAAGATAAAAAAAATATTGCAGCCAGCGCTTTACTTCAAGTATAACACTCGCTCGGAGTATAACCTTACAAAATGCAAATGGTTGTTGGCTGCTATGAATAAATAGGCGGATACTTTTGTGGGTTGAATTCACTCATCATGTCATAAATGGCTTCGTACACATCTTCAACGCTGGGGTTTGAAAAATAATCGCCGTCGGTACCATAGGCGGGGCGGTGATCCTTGGCCGTTACTGATC
>JAGXIO010000187.1 GCA_024635555.1 Saccharicrinis sp. | reverse complement strand
TCTTTGTTGGTTGTTTGTATGTAGCCATCAATATCTACCGTCATTATACCAATATTGGCATTCTCAATAGATATATGGTACTTTTGTTTGCTGCTTTTAAGTTCGTACTCAATCAACTTTTTTTCCTTGAGCGACTCAACCAATTTGTTGAAGTATAAAGAGAAGTTGCCCAAAAAATCAACACGTTGGTTCAGGTCGCCTTCGGAGAGGCGTTCCACTTGCCAAACAAGGTGCGATAAATTGGCGTGCAATTGTTTAAAGGGCGCAGCCAGAGGGTTATTGGGAGGTACTATGGTATCGAGCTTACCATTAGATAATTCAAATACAAAATTTTGGTTGTCGCAGAGTTTTGTAAGCAACTCACCTATCGATAGGAACAACGTTTTTGTTTCGCTAGATTCTATGGCATGGATCGAACGATTAAATTCATCGGCATTAAATTCTGTTTTTCCGGTGTGCAACAGGTTGTTAATAGTATCTGATAAAAAGTTACTTAACTCCTTAGTTTCCATCCTTTAAATTTATGGTAAATCTGCAAACCCTGTCTCCAGTGGACCAACAGTCTATTTCTTTAACATCGAAATCAAGACCTGAATATTGCTTAAATATCCCGGCAATAAACCCTTCGTCGTAATCGCATACCGTTTCATCGGTAATGGGCAGACCGCTGCAGTCCAAATCTTCGGCTACTGTAAGCACAAAGTTCATTTTTTCCAAATCAGATTTTTCTACCCTTAAAATACCCATGTTCAAATCTTTTAGTGTTTTCTGCAGCTGGGCCACAAAATCGAAGAATTTTAAATTTCCATTTAATAATTTCTTACAAAACTCTTCGCCTGCAACAAAACCTGCCTGAAAAAATAATTCGGACGTTTTTATTCCCCCTAATTCTTTATTTAAGACACTCCTCATGGTATACTGCATTAGCCTATAAACGGATAAATGGGTAGTATTGCCTAAATTTGGTCTGCCTAATTCTAGGTCGCCAATATCCTCCCATTGGAATTTGTAATTATCCTCTTTCATTTTATGAGATTTATTTTATGTCAGAAAGAAAGCATTAATGGTTGTTTAAATTGTCAATAAAAACAGTTTGTAAATCAAAGATATAGCTAAACCAATGAGTGCCCCACCAGCTATGTGTTGTAATGATAGGTGGGGATTTATGTGCGGCACAGGCTTGCTAAAATCCCTCGAAAATACGAATTAACGATAAAATAAAAAAAGTTTTAAAATAATACTTTGTCAGCTATTTTTGTTTCTACGGACTATATATCAATTTCTTTCATTTGTTTCCTCCTCAAAATCAATTGCTTCCTCCAGTAATTTAACACTTTCGGTGGCAGGTAATTCTTGCACTTTTCTAAGTTTAGATAGCAAAACCCGGGTGCGGGTGCCCACCAAATTATCCAGCTCTTTGTTTGTTTCGCTTATTTTCTTTTGGGCTTTTTCCAGCACATCGCAAACTTACCAAATTCCGTTTTTACGGCACCCAGTATTTGCCATACTTCGCTACTGCGTTTTTGAATGGCCAGTGTTTTAAACCCCATCTGCAAACTATTTAATATGGCAACTAAGTGGTAGGGTCGGTAACAATAATCTTATAGTCACGCTGCAAAAAAGCCACCACTTCCGTTACGAAATGGCCCTGGCATTTTAAATCAACCTTTTCTCTCCGTAAACAAAAATCTAACTTTAATTGTCTTTAAATATACATTAACTGCATTTACCACATTGCGCTATGCAGCACTTTACAAATAAGTAGCCTATGAATATCCGATATGCTTTAAAAATTCCGGCATTTTTATTTGTCTTTTTGGGCTTCTTCCCTTTTATCGCGCGCCTGCAATCTTCTCCAAACAATGCTATCGACAGTCTGCTAAAGGTTATCGACACCACATTGGAGGATACCATAAAAATAATCAACTATATTGAGCTTGCCGATCGTTTTACTTACAACGAAACAAAAAAGGCCATCGCATACGCAGAAAAATCCATAGAAATATCCAAAAAGTCCGGTTATCATCTGGGCTTGGCCAAAGGATACGAGCGCCTGGGGAACGCCTGGTTCCAACTGGGCGAAACCGACCGGGCCTCGCAGGCCTACCTCAATGCCCGAGAGGCCAATAAAAAAGTTGGCAATTTTAAAATCGATGCCTCAGTGTATTACAACCTGGGCAACATACAACATGAGCTGGCCAACTACGACAGCGCCATCTATTACGCCAATGAAGCGGGCAAGGTGTTTTTGGCCAACAACGACTCGGTAGGCTATGCCGTTAGTCTTTATATGAAGACAAACGAGTATTACAGCAAAGGCTTTTACACACAAGCCACCGAAAACGGACTGAAAGCGCTGGCCATTTTTCGTGACAAAAATGTGAAAAGCTGGGAGGTTTATACCCTTAATGCTCTGGTTAATATATACAATGTCAGGGAAAAGTACGACGAAAGCCTCACCTTATTAAATACCTGTCTGGATTACCACCGCGAAACAAATAATCATAAATTTGTGGCCATCACTTACCGCCTCATTGGCGATGTTTATCTTAGCATGGAAAGTTACGATCGCGCCGCCATTGCGCTCGACTCCTCCTTTCAGATTACCGATAAATATGGTTTTGCACAAGAAAAATGCAAGACAATGTACTCGTTGGGCATGCTGTATTATGGCAGGCAGCAATTCAATAAGGCTCTGGAAATGTATGAGGAAGGGCTACAACTCAGCTTAGAGCTGGACGACGAACTTTTTAAGTGCTCCAATTATCTGGGTATTGGTCAATCCTATTATCAACTCAAAAATTATCCGCTTGCACTGCAAAATCTGGATCTCGCCATTCGTCACGCCAAAATCATAGGGGATCATGATAAGATCCGCGATGCCTACCTGTACTTGTCCAACAGCTATAAAGCAACCAATAATGCCGAACAGGCCCTTGAAAACTTTGTGCTGCACAAACAATATAGCGACAGTATTTGGATACAGGAAAGCAAACAGCAATTTGCCGAAATGGCCTCGAAGTACGAAACGGATAAAAAAGAACAACAGATTAATGAGCTACAACTGGAAAAGCAGGCAGATAAGGCCAAAAACCAAAGGATGCTCGTTTGGGGAATTGTAACCTTAGTTATCGTTCTGCTGGTTCTTGTTATTTTATTGGTGGCACACCGTAAAAACAAGCAATTGTTGGCCCGTGAAAAGGAGCTGGACAAAATAAAGTCGGACTTTTTTGCCAATATCTCACATGAGTTCCGCACACCTTTGACCCTAATACTGGGCCCTGTGCACGATATACTGAAGGAAGAGCGGGCAGCCCCTTTTGCACCTCAGCTAACGATGATACAAAAGCAAGCCCAACGCCTGCTCACGCTTATCAATCAGATACTCGACCTCTCCAAGCTCGACGCGGGAAAATATCAACTTGACATTGCATCAGGTGATTTTATAGCAACCCTAAAAAGCACTGTTTTCTCTTTTTTATCGCTGGCCGAAATGAAAAATATTGATCTGGCGATAGATACGGATCAAAGTGAACTATACATGAACTATGATGAGGAAATTGTGCAGACCATCCTGATCAACCTGTTGTCGAACGCCTTAAAATTCGAACCCAACGATGGCGCCATTCGTGTAAATTTGGATTCGTCGGATATAGAAAAAAAGAATAGCTTATCACTTACCGTGCTTAACAAAGGCAGCTATATTCCACCCAAAGAGTGCGCATCTATCTTCGATCGCTTTTATCAAGCAAAAACCAAACAGGACTTTGTGCAGGGAACCGGCATCGGACTGGCATTGACCCACGAGTTGGTAAATATTCACGGAGGCGCCATCCACGTTGAGAGTTCAATAACCGGGGGGACTTGTTTTGTACTTACCTTAGCAACCAACAAACCCAATACCGTTGACAAGGTGGTTAAGACGAAGCTTACGAATACGAAACCTTCTGAACAAGCCATAATGTCCGGGAAAAGTGAATCGGAGCAGGTTTTAAAAAAAGATAGCCCGCTTGTTCTCATTATCGAAGACCATGTCGAAGTCCTTACCTACATTAGCTCGGTACTTGCCCGGGATTATCGCATAGAAACTGCGGGCAACGGGCAAATGGGTATTGACAAAGCATTGGAACTGATTCCGGACATCATTATCAGCGATGTGATGATGCCAGTAAAAGACGGCATGGAAGCTGCCCGCGAACTCAAGAAGAACGATCTCACCAGCCATATCCCCATTATACTGCTCACGGCTAAAGCCTCCTTAGAGAATCGGCTGGAGGCTCGTGAGGCCCATGCGGACGCCTATCTCTCCAAGCCATTTAATCCAGATGAGTTGCTGCTGATGGTAAAAAACATGCTTGATTCCCGCGACAGACTGCGGAAAAAATATTCGTCCGAACTAATTATCCATCCACAAAATATGGTCGTAAAATCGTTGGACGACGCCTTTATCGAAAAGATATGCGAAATCATCGAAGAAAACATCACCAATGAAAACCTTACCGTGGTAGAGCTGGCCAATGCCGTGGGCGTTAGCCGCAGCCAGCTTCACCGCAAACTGGAAGCGCTCACTTCAAAATCGGCCAGCCGTTTTATCCGCGAATATCGTTTAGAGCGTGGATACGCCCTCATCGAAAAAAACACTGCTACCATTGCCGAAATTGCCTACATGGTGGGATTTGGTTCGCCAGGTTACTTTGGCAGGTGCTTTAAAGAATATTTTGGGATAACACCGGGAGAGGTGGAGTAAGGAAAAGGGAAGCCTCCCCCGTTTTACCTTTTTTAAACATCTAAAAAACAACCACATAACCACCAATGCAACATTTGTCGCATCCTTTGCAACATAGTTACTATGTAATAGCGGACAAAAAAGTCTTAATTGCAGATAGTAATCATTAAAACTTTTCCGCCATGAAAAAAAATAATTCAACACCCCGATTTAAAGGGGAGAAACATTCAGTAAAAAAGAGCATTTACAATTGGTTAAGCTTTTTCTTTCTTGTGACAGCAATCGTAATGAGTGGTTGCAATAAGGACAATGATCCAAAAGTGGACTTTGGCGAAGAAACCGACGATTATATCCTAAGTCTTCCGCCGGTACAATTTGAGGCCGAAAAGGCAGCCACCATCGACAGCACGGCCACGAACCAGGATTTGGAGTACAACTACACCATCGACTATTATTCGGCCGCGGCCGGTTACGACGAGCAGATAGTGCTGAACCCCCAAACGGACGTGATTTATCCTGGTGCCTTAATTAAAGGGGAAACCATCTTGGACGGTAGCTATGTGCCCATTTCGGTAAAGCGCAAACCCATTACCATATCAACCTCGCTGCAAGGTGCAGGGAAGGTATCGGTAGGTGTGGAAGATCCCAAGCTATCCACGGTGCGCGAGGCCGTTAACGAGTTAATGAACCAGGAATATGACGTGCCCCCTGCCAACATGGGCTTTACCGTCGAAAACGTTTACAGCCGTGAGCAGTTCAAGATGGCGGTGCGCGCCAGCTATTCTTCGGGTGCAATGGACGTTAACGGGAGCTTCAATTACAGCAACACCAAAATAAAATCGAGGGTGGTGGCCAAGTTCATCCAGAACTACTATACCCTCGACATGGACCTGCCGGCCAAGCCCTCGGACCTAATCGACGAAGAGCCCAGTCCTACTATTTTTGGTTCGCTGATGCCCATGTACATTTCCACGGTTACTTTTGGTCGAATGGCACTTTTTACCGTCGAGTCGGAGCTTACCGAAACTGAAGTGAACACCTATCTGGAGGCCTCGTACAACCAAATAGAGGGTGAATCGAGCACTGACTTTGAAAAACTGAGCGCAAAATCAACCATGAAGGTATATGTGCTGGGCGGCTCGGGAGCTGATGCCGGAACGGCCATCAACGGATTCGGCGATTTTAAGAAATACATTACGCAGGGTGGCAATTTTTCCAAAACATCGCCGGGCGCACCCATCTCATATAAGCTTCGTTATATTCATGACAATACCATCGCGCGCACCGTATTTTCAGCCTCATACCCGGTGCGCACAGCCATCCCGCGCACCGATAATATCAGGTACGACATTTCGGTACGCCTATACCAGATGACACCGCATTTTGAGGATGGCGACGGTAGCCCCAACGAGCTTTTTGGTAAGATAACCAGTTGGAGGACAAGCAGCACCAAGTATAACCATTGGAACGTGGGTTCGTCGGGCACTTATCTGAAATTGG
>JAGXIO010000025.1 GCA_024635555.1 Saccharicrinis sp. | reverse complement strand
CAGTTATGAAACGATCGAAAAAGCATTAAATCTGGTCATCAAAGGAGCCAAACTAGTTGGTACAAATCCTGATGTTAGCGGGCCGATTGAAAATGGGATTGCACCGGCAACCAAGGCGCTTATTTCACCCATTGAATTGGCTAGCGGAAAACAAGCTTACTTCGTAGGTAAACCAAACCCACTGATGATGCGAATTGCACTTAAAAGGCTTGGTGTTCAGCGTGAAGATACGATAATTATCGGGGATCGAATGGATACGGATATCGTTGCTGGTATCGAGGCAGAGATTGACACTTGCTTGGTTTTATCCGGGATCTCAACCCAACAAACTATCAATGAATTTGCATATCGCCCGAGTTATGTTTTAAATGGCGTTAATGAGATTGTGAAGGATTTTCATTAAACTAAATTAATCAATTGGATTTTGTTGGAATCGCACAAAACCAAACACTTCAATTGTATCTTCGTTAATTCTAAACACAATGGTATAACCTTTACATACCAAATCCCTAACTAAATAGTCGTTAAAGTAAATGGATTTCCTATACAAATAAGGGTTGTTAACTATTTTCTTAATCCTCGACAATAGTACTTTCTGAAGATTTTTAGCTGCCTTTGGATTATATCTTGCGATATATTCTAAATGATTTGCAAGCCTATCGACAAAGGTACTCTTATAAGTTATCAGCATATTTGTCCATTATGTTCTTTAGTTTTGTCTCAACCTCATCTTGAGAATAGAATTTTGCTTCGCTAGAATCCATTTCATTAAGCTCTTGCTGGAGGTATCTCTGTGTTTCTAAAAAGTACTTATCCTCAGAAATAATTTCAACCTCATCTTCACTGAACCTATCCAGCAAGCTCAAAAATTGTTCGTATATTTTTTCGTTAACTTTTAATTGTATTGTTTTCATTTTGTGATGTATTAAAGTTATTACAGTTATAAGAGAATTATACTACTACAAGTTAGCATTTTTAATGCAAGCACTAAAACCAATTTCCAGCAACACAAGTTAGCCCTCCATATTCGGTTTTTCAATGCCATAACCCTTTATTCTATCTTCGCGCTTAAGTAAAAAAGCAAACACAAGCGATAAAAGACCCAGCAAAACAAAAATAAGGATATCAGCCTGGTAGTTATACCTTACGTTTAACCTGTTGGCTTCAACTACTTTAAAGGTCTCGCTTACAATTGCCCGCTCAAACTGCTGCAAATTAGAGTCGGCATCATCCACTAATAAAATATTATTGCCAGCCGCCAAGTTTTGATTTACAATAGCCACCTTCATCGTGTCAAAATCAACCTCATCATGCGCTGATGCAGTGTAACGCGAGGTTTGCACAATAGAGTCGATAATGGCGCTGGTTGTTGATTCCACGGCCCGTTTCATTTGGTCATTTTCGACAGTAATATTATTGTGGATAATCCATTGGGCATAACTCTGCTGCACCGATGCTTTGATAAATGCTTTGTTGCCAGCTACTGTGGGATTTGTGGCATCGAGCACAAATCCCAACAACAGAGGGATAAGCATTAAACCAATATTTTGAATCCAGAAGATGACGGAGTAGGCTGTTCCAAGTCGTTTTTCGGGTATTATTTTGGGCACTGCCGGCCACATGGCCGAGGGTACCAAGGAAAAGGCAATACCTAGCAGCACCACCATTAAGGCGGCAAAAATCCAATTGTCGAGAAAAGGAATGGCCAGCAAGCCATGAACAATGACAAGTAAAACGGAAGCAATAATCATGATAGTGACACCTTTACCTATTTTATCGTAAATACTACCAAATAGAGGTGTTAAAAATATGGTACCAAAGGGCAGAAGTCCGGGGATGAGGCCTGCGAATTTTGGCGACACCTGATATTTATTAATCATGATGTCGGTGGCATAGTATAAAAACGGAAATACCGCGCTGTAAAATAACACACACAAAATGGCAATGTACCAAAAGCCCCTATTGTTTATGATGCTCAATATATCTTTAATGCGGAAAGGCTCCTCATCGTCCATCTCAATTTCCCTTTCGGATGCTTCGAGTTTTAAATCCAGAACGATATACATCACAAAAGCGATAACCCCAATAAACAGTAAAACCAATGCCCAAAGTATGGGCGAACTGTACGTATATCGCATAGCCAAAGGCAACGAAATAGCCAGTGCCAACGCCGTTCCTAAACGTGCAATCGACATTTGCAGACCCATGGCCAAAGCCAGTTCTTTTCCTTTAAACCATCTCACTATGGCCTTGGTGAGCGTTACTCCCGATGCTTCGGTGCCCACCCCAAAAACCCCGAAGCCAATGGAGGAGTAAAATACCTGACTCTTGATTTCGCCAAGTAAGGGAATATTAACTACGGATCCTTCCGGAAAAACGGTGACGATAGCCCAGTAGTTCATTGCAGTGCCCAGCAACATCATTAAGGCCGAGGCCATACCAGTAATGCGGATGCCCAGTTTATCGAGTAGGATGCCGCTGAATATCAGCATAAACAGATAAACATTGAATAAGGCGTAGGAAGCGGTGTAAGTACCAAAGTCGGAGCTTGTCCAGCCCAACGCGCTTTCCAACATGGGCTTTACCGGCGATAGGGCATAATTAAAATAGTAGGCACCAAAGGCCGACAACGAAACTAAAACCATGGCCGTCCAGCGGGCTTTAGCCGATTCTCTTAACGATTGCTTTAAATATTCGGTCATAATGGGGATATGAAAAAACTTTTTTGTAACAAGTAAGTAGCTTACCTAAAGCATGTTTAAATTGCTTTGTGCAAATATAGATGAAAATATATACACCTAATAACTTTTCGAAACGGGGTAGGCGTTAAAAACGGCTTAGATAATTACTATCCTTCAATTAAATAAAACTCGCTAATGTTGTAATTACAATCATTTCGTTTTAAATTGCTGTAAATCTATTAAAAACACTTGTTATGATACCCAAACAGATATTTGAGTTTTTGGTTGAGCTGAGCGTCAACAACAACCGAGAATGGTTTAACGACAACAAGGAAAAATACACATTGGCAAAAGAAGCCTTTGAGGAATACATCGAAAAATTAATTACCGCCGTGCATGGCATCGACCTCAGTATTGGTCGCCCCCTAGCCAAAGATTGCACGTTCAGGATTTTTAGAGATGTAAGATTTGGTAAAGACAAGTTGCCCTACAAAAATAATTTTGGTGCCTACATTGCCCATGGCGGCCGTAAAAGCCCCTATGCAGGATATTATTTTCATATGGAGCCCGATAACAGTTTTGTTGGAGGTGGCCTGTATTCTCCAGAACCGCAAATATTAAAATCCGTTCGGGAATACATTATCGAAAACCCCAACCAATACAAGTCGCTCATTAACGATAAGGAATTCAAAAAGCACTTTAAGAAGATACATGGAGAGCAACTAAAAACAGCGCCCAAAGGCTTCGATAAAAATGACCCTAATATCGAACTGATTAAATTTAAATCTTATTCTGCCATCACCCCACTTAGCGATGAGCAGCTCAATGCGAAAAATATCGATAAAAAAATTATAGACGTATTTACCACGCTAAAACCTTTTAATGATTTCATTAATCATGGGGTTAAAAAGGCATTGGTGTAGATGTTCGTGTCCAAGCCATCGCAATAAGCGATTAACTAACTATTGGCATTAAAAATATTACTCTAGCCCTTCCAACTCGTTGAACTTAGTTTTGTCTTTAATAAAAAACTGAACTACAATGGATTTGGCGTATATTTCGTTGTGCCGAGTAATTTTTACCTGCTTTAGATAAGCTAATCTTTTACGGTACATTTTACCAAATTGACGATAGAAGCTTAGATGAGCTTTAATCACGGACATAAAACTTTGAAGTTCGCCCGATACAAGAAATTTGATGGCAGCTATGCCGTCAAATATCATGCGTTGTGCAAGCTTAAGGAGTAATTTGTTTTTGCCCAGATTCTTTACCAACAAAAAAAGATTGTTGCGGAAATTCAAATAAACTTTTCTGGGGTTTTGATAGTCCAAAGTGGCACCTCCCAAATGAAACACTTCGCTCTTGGCAATATATTTTACGTCCCAACCCTGGTTTTTTAATCGCCAGCACAGGTCAATCTCTTCCATGTGGGCAAAAAAATCTTCATCCAGGCCTCCGCTCTCAAAAAATAATTTGGAACGAATCATTAGTGCTGCGCCACTAGCCCAAAAAATGGAGGCGGATTGGTTGTATTGTCCCTTGTCTTCTTCTATATGGTTAAAAATACGTCCTTTGCAAAACGGAAAGCCATATTTATCGATATAACCTCCTGCCGCTCCAGCATATTCAAAATGGGTGGGCTGCCGATAACTTTTAATTTTTGGAACGCAAATAGCAGTTTTTGGGTAAGCATCCATCTCTTTTATTAAGGGAGGCAGCCAGTTGGAACCGGGCGCAACGTCCGAATTTAATAGAATAAAATACTCGGCTTTAACTTGTTTTAAGGCTCTGTTGTAACCACCCGTAAAGCCGTAGTTTTCATCTAATTCTATAATACAAACCGATGAATACTTAGCTTTAAGCAATTGGATGGAGGCATCTGTAGAGGCATTGTCGGCTACAATGATTTCCACACCTTCAACTTGCGAGTTGGCGATAACAACCGACAGAAATTCATCCAGTAGTTTTTCACCGTTCCAGTTTAAAATAACAACAGCTACCTTGGTCATGCGCTTTTATCGCTTATCGTGTGTTTTATTACATCTTTTCTTTTGTGTTTCCACCTTTTGTGCGACCACAACCAGTATTCTGGTTTTTCCTGGATAATTTTCTCTAAATGTTTGGTGTGGATGTCTGTTATCTCATATTCTTGGGTCTCCGCAGGATTTTCAACTAAAGGTTCCACGGTAAGCTTATAATAGCCGCGTTTTATTTTATCGAACCTAAAAAATACCACAGGACTATTGGTTTTGACAGCCATTTTTTCGGTACCCAGTAAAACAGGGGTATCTTGATTGAGGAAGTTGGTAAAGTATTGTATTCGTGGTTTTGCAGGGGATTGATCGGATATCATGCCAATGACAAAACGTTTATTTTCCATTTTTAACTTGTGCATGGAGCGATAAGATGTTTTCATAGGAAAATTCAGGGTTCCCCATTTCGATCTCAGATCCAGCATGTATTTATCGTACTCCTTATTTCTTAAAACATGATACACCTCGCAGCCTTGCGCCTTTATAAAAAGGTTGATAGAGGGTATCCACTCCCAATTGCCATAATGACCCAGTACAGCAATAGCATCTCGGCCTTCATCGTAATACCTATTTAATAATTCGGCATTGTAAATTTGCACGCGTTGTCGCATTTGGGCTTCGCTCATGCTCTGAAGCTTAAAAGTCTCGAAAAACAGATCGCACAAATGATGGAAAAACTTTTTTGCAATCAAACGTATTTCTTCTTCTGATTTTTCAGGGAAAGCATTCCGCAGGTTGGTCATCACGGTTTTTTTTCTGTATCCGGATAAACGTATCAAATAGTAAAATCCATCCGAAATGAGGAAAAGAGCCCAAAAAGGCAAATAACCAATCAATTTTAT
>JAGXIO010000186.1 GCA_024635555.1 Saccharicrinis sp. | reverse complement strand
CGGTTTGATTTGTTCCAAACAGGGGTTACTTCTACACCCTGTGCTTTTGCGTTTATAATTGCCCTGAGCAAGGACTCACCCTGGTGACTGAACCTGTCGCCAATTCCAAAACTATATTTACCTAATTTCATGGTTTATATTTTTTAAAATTTAATAATACAAATATATACAAAATATTGTGTGCGCACACGCTACGTTAAAACTTTATTTATGGTGATTGTTTTATATATTGAATTTGAGTATGTGTTATTTTACTTATCTATTTATTGACCCATCCCTTTTTTTATTTTACTCGGAACATAACCATAAATCATTTCAACATTTAACTCAACTCCGGTTATCACGCCCAATGGTGATAATCGGGGTTGTTTTATTTTACCAACTACTGTTCCGCGTAATCTGAAGGCTTTATTCCAAACTGTTGCTTAAAGCATTTAGAAAAATATTTTGGATCACTGAAACCTACCAAATATGTAGTTTCTTTAACTGATGTTTTTTTGTTGCGGATTAAATCGGCGGCAAGTTTTAATCGGATTGTTTTAACAAATTCAGAAACCGATTCTCCGGTAAGTGTTTTTAGCTTTCGATAAAGGTGTACTCGACTCATACCTATTTTGTCAGCGAAGAAGTCGACAGAGAAGTCTTCGTTGGATAGGTTTTCTTGAATAATTGCCATTACCTTGTTTAAAAAGGCTTCATCGGTATTGGTGATTGCCAGTGTATTGGCCTCCAGTTTTAGTTCCTTAGAGTATTTTTCCTGTAGTTCTTTTCTGGCATGGAGCAGGTTTCTGGTCTTTAATAATAGGATGTCTGGTGAAAAGGGTTTGGTTATATAATCATCGATGCCATTTTTGAAACTTTTTATTTTGATAGCTGATGATTCGTGAGCGGATAAAATGATGATTGGGATATGGCTAGTGACAGGGTTGTTGCGAATTATTTCGCACATCTCAATCCCATCCATCTCCGGCATTTGAACATCAGATATAATCAGGTCAGGCAGCTCTTCCTTAGCAGTTTTAATCCCTTCAAGACCATTTGTAGCCAGAAGAAGAGAAAATTCAGGTTCAAACTCTTTTTTAACATAATTTCTTAGGTCTTCATTGTCATCAACAAAAAGCACTCTGTACTTTTCTTGATCTGCTTGGTGCGGCAACGACGACTGTTCTTTTTTAGATTTGCTAAGGGAAAGGCTTATTGGGTTCTGTAAATGAATATTATGACTGTCCTTGGGCATTATATCTAATGGAATTCTGACAATAAACGCTGTGCCTTTTTCCTTGTCTGAACTAAAAGATATGTCTCCCTGATGTATCTTTACCATTTCTTGGGTCAGAGAGAGGCCGATGCCAGTTCCTTTATCATAAATGAGAGCACTGGTGTTCGTTGGGCTGTAAAAACGCGTGAATATATTGCTGGATTCTTCATCCGTGATGCCCTTGCCGGTGTCGGAAACCTTGATTTCAGCATAATTGTTGATTTGCTCATTTTGATTGAGCTGACTGGACGTATATTTCAAAGAAAAACTAACGCTTCCTTCTATTGTAAATTTGAACGCGTTTGAAAGCAAGTTGTAAATAATCTTCTCTAGCTTATCGGCATCAAAATAAATATTAGATGTGGGTGGCTGGATGTCCATAAAGTATTTCAGATTCTTTTTCTGAGCCATTGGTAGGAAGAGCATGGCTTTGTGTCTGCAGAAGTCAGAGAAATCTCCTTTTGAAAGTTCTAGTTCTAGTTTTCCAACCTCCATTTTTCTGAAATCAAGTATTTGCGTAACTAATCGATTAAGTCGTTCAGCATTTCGAAGCATGAGTTCCAAATTTTCTTTATCCGGTTGAAGACCCGAAGAAAGAGATTTTTCAAGGGGTGCCATGATAAGGGATATGGGTGTTCTCAGCTCATGAGAAACATTGGTGAAGAATCTGATTTTCATCTGATGAAAATCATTTTCCTGATTGACCAGCTTTTGGAGGTTTTTTAGTTTTAATTCATTGGTATGCATTTCTTGTTTTACTTTTTCTCGAATCTTGTTGGCTCTAAAATAAAGCAAAAAAATCATAACAATGATGATTAAATAAACGAGGAATGCATACCAGGTTTGATAAAATGGGGGTAATACCTCTAGTGTGATTGTTTTCTCCGAGCTCCATTGGTTGTCGTGGTTAGCAGCCTGAAGTATTAGCCTGTAGGTTCCGGTTTTAAGATTATTAAAAGTAATTTGATTCTGACTGCCTAGGTCAACCCAAGATTCGTTGATTCCTTTAATTTTATATCTAAACCGGTGTTTGGATGGGTTATTGTAAGATAAAAGACTGAAATCAAGGGTGATATTGCTCTGATGATTCTTTAGTTTCAAATATTCGGTTATAGATATATTCGATTTTAAAGGTGAGTTTTTTTCACCCGGGATGACAGGATGATTGTGTATTTTAAGTCCTGTTATCTGCAGGTTTGCCTTGTTTTTGTTTGTATTAAGCTTTTGAGGGTCAAAGATAATAATGCCGCCTTGGCCTCCCAAAGCAATGTTTCCGTTACTTAGGCGGAAAGCGACCCCGTCACGGAAACGGATTGACGGAAGCCGGTCTGTTTTGTCGAAAGTACGGAAGTCTTCATCCAGGAAATTATAATAAATGATGCTTTCAAATGAGGAACACCAGATTCCTGTGTTGTCATCCTTTACCATGCCGTTAATTTGAAGATTAGGATAGGGAAATATTTCGTTGATTTCCGCAACCTTATGAGTTGCCAGATTTATTTTGTAAAACCCTAGATCTGTTCCAATAAAGAGATTTTCCTGATGTTTGGTAAAGGCTTTAATGTCTTTAGTGATATTGAAATTAAAATTTTGAATTTCAAGTGTATTGAAATTGATCTGCACGATTGGATTGCCATAAGGTAGTGCCCAATACATTGACTCTGAATCGTCCTTGTAAATGAAATGAATCCAATGATTTAGAATTTTATGAATGCTTTTTTGAGGACCGACATCTATTTTATATAAGCCCTTGAAGGAACCAAGCAAAAAGTAATCTTGTTCGGGAATGTAATAGACCAACCTTAATTTGTTAAGATACAAGGATGAGTCTTGCGCGTTTTGAATAAACTGCGGGCTGAATTTTCCAGTGTGGCTGTTGAACCTGTATACATTATCATTATAGGTAGCCACCAAAAATTCCCCATTCATATATTGGCAGATGGATACAGGCGTTTCATTGCGGGGCATATTAAACCGTTGAAAGCGGTTAGATTTTATATCTAAAATGTCGATGGCACCTTTCACACCCGCTATCAGTTGATTGTCAGATGACTCTTCCAAGCAGAAAACCTGATATCCCAACTCATCTATAGGGTTAGCATAGATGCGGAATGGATTCTCAAGTAGTGAATGAGCCTGAATTCCGTCGTTTCGGAATCCAAGCCACATGGTATAGTCCGAATCTATGAAAACTTTATATATGCTGGGCTCTTCATACCGGGCATGTTTACTAATGGGATCGTAAAAATGATGAAATGTTTCTGTTCCTGGTATAAAATAATCAAGTCCGGCTTCTTCGTAACCAATCCATAATTTGCCGTATGGGTCAAAAGTAATGGATTTAATCTGGTCTGAATTGGGTGAGCTTTGATCATTGGGTTGATGACGGAATACTTGGTATGTCTTTTTTTTAGGATTTATTTGCCATAAGCCTTTACCCCAGACGGCTATCCAGATGTCTCCATCAGGCCCGATAGTAATATCCTGGATGTTATTGTATATATTTCCGTCCAAGGTGTCGATGGATAATTCAAATTGATTAAGTTGATTTTTTCTTGTATTCCATGTAAATATACCGCTAGTATTGTGGCAGATCCAAAGCAAGCTATCTTGGTCGAAGCTAAGCAAAGGGGTGCCATTTAAGAGCCGATGCTCCTCCGGTATTAGTTGCTTATAATGATTATCCTTTTTAACAATGATGCCTTGATGCGTACCAAAATAAATAGTGCCCGAATTATCTTCAACGATTGAATAGACGGGTACAGTATCTTGCCCAGTGGTAGCATAAAGATCCTCTCTTATGAAGCGGTCAAGAGGTAAATCGTATCGGGAAACCCCTGTCTTGGTCCCTGCATAGATGGTGCCCTCTTTGCTCTGGAATAGACAGTTGATCTGATTAGATTTGGAGTCCTTAGAAACTGCTTCTGTAAAGTAGTTTTTAATGGATTGTGAATCATAGCGGTTAAGGCCATTATTGGTGGCTATCCAGATAAATCCTTGGTCATCTTTTAGGATATCCGTTACCTTAGACGATGTAAGTCCATTGTATTGATTAAGTTTTAATAATAGTTGATGACTAGTGTTCTTATCCATATCAGAGTCTTCACCAAACGTATCATTGGGAAGTAAAAAGATAAAAAGAACGCATAGTATGGAGATAGTTATTTGTCTTGATTTAATAAACATCATTAAATTTTGTAAGGTTTCACACATCAATTCATATGAATTATGAGTCGTATGTTCTGTAAATAAATTTACTCTGAATTAAGAATTATTTAATACAAAGATAGAAAAATGCTTTTATAGTTTTTTTAACTCATTAGTATTGATTTTATTCCTTTAGATAACGAAAAAAAACATATAATAGTAGTTTGTTTTATGTTAGGTTTCAACCTTGTAGAATGATAATGTACATTGAAATTGAATTAGTTTTACTCCATAGGTAAGAAGGGATGTAACGAGAATCTCTCTATTTAGTTACTTAATTCCTCCAGATTCTACAAGGGAGCAAGTATATTTGTGATTCATCAAAAAATTATAAATGCTCAAAAATTTATTTCTTTCATTACTGTTGTTTTTGATTGTTGATGTTCAAATAATTGCGTCGGAAGTGACGATTAACTCTGGCTGGGATTTTATACAGAATAATGCATTGACTATTGCTGATTTGGATACGGTTACAAACTGGAAATCGGTTAATATACCCCATACATGGAATAGAGAAGATCCCTTTGATGAAATGAGAGGCTACAAACAGGGAATTGGCTGGTATCAGAAGAAGTTGTGGATTCCTTCAGTTGATCTTTCAAACATCTTTCTCAAGTTTGAAGGTGTTAATCAGGTTGCGGAAATTTTTATTAATGGTAGCAAAGCAGGGACGCATATGGGAGGGTATACGGCTTTTATATTGGATATCTCCCAATTTGTTCGGTTCGATCAGGAAAATCAGATTGTCGCACGGGTAGATAACCGGACAGTTTCTGATGTTGCGCCATTATCGGCCGATTTTACTTTTTTTGGAGGAATTTATCGCGATGTTTGGTTGATACGAAAGTCGGATGTTTATTTTGAGCTTACTGATCTGAGTGCCTGTGGTGTTTATCTTTCAACCCCACAGGTGTCTGCCGAGAAGGCCACCTTAAATATTCGGGCGCGGATTAATACTACAGATCTAATAAACAAGCCTTTTAAGGTGATCGCTCGTGTGTATAATCCTGAGAATAAATTGGTAAAATACAAGGTGTTGCATACAGGAAGGATGGTTGGGGCTCGTATTGAAGTTGATGAGAATCTATCTATCCATCAGCCTGCTTTGTGGTCTGTGGATCAGCCTGCGCTCTATAAGGTGAACCTAAGCATTGAGGAAGCCCGAACAGGCTCTCTTTTGGATCAGGTAATGATTAATACCGGTTTTCGCTGGGTCTCAATGGACGAAAATAGGACTTTTTATTTAAATGGTAAACCTTTGAAACTCATAGGAGTCAACAGACATCAGGATTTTCCAGGATTAGGGAATGCATTAACAAATCCATTACATGTATCCGATATGGAGCGCATAAAGGAAATGGGGAGTAATTTTATTAGGCTGGCTCATTATCCGCAAGATCAGGCTGTTCTAAATGCGTGCGATCGACTGGGCTTGTTGGTATGGGAAGAAATACCCGTGGTTAATTATATAACAGTCAGTAAAGGATTTACTTCTTCATCCATTAATATGATGAAAGAAATGATTAGGCAGCATTTTAATCATCCTTCAGTTATTATGTGGGGTTTGATGAATGAAGTTCTTTTGCAATTGGATGCAGGTTTAAAACAGAACTCCCATTTAAGCAGAACTGAATATCTTCAGGCCGTTCAACAGTTAGCTATCGATTTAAATCAGGTTGCCAAACTGGAGGATACTGCACGCTGGACAACTATAGCCCATCATTTAAATGAAGCGCTGTATCAGGAGGCTGGTTTGAATGAACTTACTGATGTGGTGGGTTGGAATATTTATTATGGATGGTATTCAGCAGAGTCAAAACGGGCAGGTGAATTCCTAGATCGATTTCATCAGCAACACCCGTCCAAGGGCATTATTGTTTCAGAATATGGAGCAGATGCTGTGAGAAATCTGCACGCTGTTAATCCTCAAAGGTTCGATTTTTCCTGTGAATGGCAAACAGCTCTTCATGCCTCTTATTTTAAACAAGTAAGTGCCCGACCTCATGTAATGGGTGCAACGGCTTGGGCTTTTGCCGACTTTAGTTCGGAAGGACGCAAGGATGCCGTCCCCGGAATGAACAACAAAGGACTTCTTAATTACGATCGTTCGCCTAAAGACAGTTACCTCTTTTATCAGGCTGCTTTATCTAAAGAGCCCTATTTGGAGATTGGTTCTAGAGACTGGACCTCGCGGGCGGGTTTTGCCAGCGAGAAAGAGTTTCTGTTGGAACCGGTATACATTTTTTCTAACAGTGAGGAGATAGAATTATGGCTGAATGAAGAATCGCTGGGAACTATTCGTGTGGAGGATTTTTATGTTAAAGCTATGGTTCCTTTTAAAGAGGGCCGCAATTTTCTCAAAGTTACAACAAAGGATGGCTTGCATAAAGAGTCTTGTTTTCAAGCCATTGTTTATCCTTCAAATTTCAAAAATTTATTGCCTTCTCAAATTAATATTAGCATGAATCTAGGGGCTAACTTTCATTGGATCGATCCTGTTTCCAGTCAGATCTGGATCCCTGAAAGGGCTTACCAGGAGGGTTCCGTCGGCTTTGTCGATGGTAAGCAGCTGCTTACCTGGAATGGGTTTCGTGTAGGAACGGATGTTCGGATTAATGGAACCAATAATGAACCGCTTTATCAAACCCATCGCGACTCTATTTCTGAATTTCGAGCCGATTTACCTCCCGGTTGGTACGAAGTAACTATGCATCTGGCCGAGATTTACAGCAGTGGGGTGCGTGAGAAACTGGCCTATAATCTGGGTGCCGAGGATAATAGGGAGGTAAGTATGGTTGCAAATCGGCGCTTTAAGGTCTTGGCCAATAATATGGAGATGTTTACAGTAGATGGGCTCAAGGATTTTACAGCAAAAGAATACCGTTTTAAGGTTCGAGTTATGAAGACAGGTTTGATTATTCAATTTCAGGCATTAAAAGGAAGTCCTGTTCTTAGTGCACTGTCAATAAGGGGTTTGTAAAATTTAATTATTATGTTAAGATTAAGCTTTGCTGTGGCAATTTATTTAGGGCTGACTTTAATGCTCCACGCATCAGAGAAAACAGTCATTGGAGCACAGGTTTATATTGAACCCGGGCAGACACCTCAGGAGATTGAACATTATTTTCAGCTTCTTAAAACCCATAACATGCAGGTATGTCGTATTCGGATGGATGAATCGCATATGCGTGATAATCAAGGGGATTTTGATTTTTCATTATATCAGAAAGCTTTTGATGAAGCCGCCAAAAATGATGTGGCTGTGTTTGCCACTCTATTTCCGACCAATGTTCTAAGCGCTGCCAGCAGTGCTGGTGGGGTTGGGGGTTTTAAGTTTCCAGAATCGGAAGCTCACTTGCACTCTATTGAACGGTATGTGCAGGCAGTAGTGAATCACTTTAAAGATCATCCGGCTTTAAGAGCTTGGGTATTGCAAAATGAGCCGGGGGTGGCAGGGAATGTTCCTGATAATGATTTTGCCAGGGAACGCTTGTCGGAGTGGAAGAGTATCAAAGATACGGTATCTACTTACAATGGATTTATGCAAATAAGGCATGAGCAGGAGGCTTTTATTCGCGATTACACTACATGGTATTTGCAATGGTTAGCTAACAAGGTGAGAAAATATGATGTACTCCATGAATTACATGTGAATCCACATATGATTTTTAGCAACCTGGCCGATTATGATTTCCCATCCTGGCAGAGGTTTCTTTCTCATTTGGGGGCTTCCATGCATCCTAGCTGGCATTTCGGATATTTTAATCGCAACGAGTACCCTTTGGCTATGGCGGCTAATTGTGAGATTATTCGCAGTGGAGCAGCCCCTTTACCTTTCTGGATTACCGAATTACAAGGAGGAAATAATAATTTTAGCGGCTATAATCCACTGATGCCAACCGAGGAGGAGATTGCTCAATGGATGTGGACCGGATTAGCCTCTGGAACTAAAGGGATTATTTTCTGGACGCTCAATCCCAGAGGCACAGGGTTTGAAGCTGGAGAATGGGCTCTGATCGACTTTAAGCAACAGCCTACTTGTCGGCTTGAAATGGCTTCGGAAATATCTGCCTTAGTGAATGCAACACCCGATCTTCAGCATCTAAAACCGTTACACGATCAGGTTTATCTGTTGTACTCCCCTGAGTCCATGGTTTTACAGCGGCAGTCGGTTATCCGTTCTCCGGAAATTAGGGAACGTTTTATGGCTCGTGAGGAAGGCGGACATATAAAATCACTTCTTGCTTTTTACAGGGTTTTTCAGGAACGTGGTATTGGTGCTCAGATCTATAATATGGATCAATTTGATTGGCAAGGAGATTCCAAAGGGAAAGTGGTTATTTTAGCCAACATGGCTATTATTCCCCGTACATATTATCAATCCATCCAACAATTTGTGCAAAAAGGAGGACGGTTGATTGTTACCGGTCAATCTGGTCATTATGACGAGTATGTTTATAATGTGATGTTTGGACAATGGCCGCTCCAAAAGCTCTTTGGTGCTTCACTCAAGGAATTTCGGGCAGGAAACAATCGTTATGACCTTCAATTATCTGATGCCACAATACCAACTCATTTCTTAAATGGAATTATCGTTCCAGAGGGTGCAAAAGTATTAGGAGTTAATGGATCAGGGGAGGCCATTGCTATAAAACATTCCTTTGGTAAAGGTGAAGTTATTTGGGTGCCTTCTATGATTGGTCTGGCTGCCTGGGAAAAAACGGAACCCGGGTTTATTAACTTTGTGTTGGATCATTGTAAACCGTCACTTTCTCCTCAACCCGTGGAATCATCGGTTGATCGACGAGGGTTGTTGATAAAGCATTTTCAAGGTTCTTTAGGAACTTATTCCCTGTTGATTAATAAGACGGGGGAACGTCAAACGTTATATTTGCAGGATGGCTATTCTATACAAAAGGTGATCTTCAGCTTAAAGCAACCGTCGGTTAAAAATAGGGCAATCTCAATGCAGGCCGATGACTGCATGGTGGTTCATTGGAAAAGGGATTCACTTAAACATTTAAAATAATACGTTTATGTCAATTAATAAGCTACTTACTGTTGTGTCCATAGCTTTGAGTCTGGCGGCCTGCTCAGGTGTAACCCGGAAGGAATCCACATTAACCCGATCTTGCACCTGTGATTTGAGTGATATTGAGATTATTCACAACGACAGTATTTGTTGGAGCAGAGCCGGTATTACCGATGATTTCATACATTGGAATAAACGTGCTTTGCGAGATACTTTAACAGATGCCGATCAACTTCAGTCCCAACTTGACCGGATTGGCCAGGCCGGAGGCGGTGTCTTGGTGGTTCCGGAGGGAACGTTTGTGATTCGACAAACCATCCGCATCCCTTCCAATGTAGCGTTGGTGGGTGTATCATCCGATGCCAGTATCCTTAAGGTGCAAATGAACGAGGTCTATAAGAACTCCCAGCATCTACCTCCATATAAGGGAAATGCAATGGCCTTCCTTTTTGAAAAGGTAACGGGAGCCTCCATGGAAAATCTGTGCCTGATTTATTCGGCGGTCGATTTTGAGCCGATGGATTTTGATACTTTTGATCATCCTTGGCAAAAAGAAGTGTTTCATGTAGAGGATCCTAATACAGACAATCTTTTTGTTTCCATGGTCTGGTTTGAGAAAGCTGAAAATTGCAAGCTTGATGGGTGCCGGATTTTGCAGTCCGGAAACGATCCGATACGAATTCGGAATAGTAGACACATTACCTGTCGTGATAATTTTATCGATCGCGCCTTCAATAAAGGAGGAGGAGGTGCTGGCTATTACAACCTAATCAATTCACATTACTGTTTGATTTATAAAGAAACGGTTCGTCGAATCAGGCATCTGAGTATCCATTTGGGGAGTTCCTATAATGTGGTTTATGGGTGTGATCTGGAGGTGGATGTGAATTTTCATAATGGCGACAGAGGTCATAACTTGGTTGAAAATAACACGATAAAGGTGCCTAATTGGCACAGCTGGCATTGCATAGGAACTGGATCTGAATCCATGCACTTGCCTCCGGGGCCTTATAATGTTCTTTACCATAATCGAACCAATTACAAAGGAACCGGACCTGAAGTGGCGGAACAGGTTCTTTATTTTATGGCCGATTACTACCCTGATAAAACATTGGGTGAGGGTAAGTTTATTGAAACCGTCTTTTCAAAAGCGTTTCCTAATGGTCTTTATAATTATTCCAAACTAATAAAAAAGGTCAATGATGTTTTTTCTTGAGATAGAAACTTGTTTTTAAATTATTTATTCGATAAATGTTAACAATAAGGGTCGTTTCTCGTTGAGTATGGCCGGAGAAAACTGGGAATATCCCGAAGCGAGGTTCAGAGAATGCTCAGTTTCCAAAGGAGGAGAAGCATCCGGGTGCTATGATGGCTCGGCCGCTATCGTGGCAGATAATGTTACAAACTTGTTTGTTGATTATCTACGGATTAACTGGACAAGTAGTGAGATTACGCCGGCCAAATGGGCACATCCCGAACGTATTGAAAATGGCAGTTTAAGAATTCATTGTATAGATTATTCAAAATCCCGCCAAACAGAGTTTTCTGTTTTTTGGGGAAACAATTTGCAGGGTAGAAGAATTGAAGGCACTATGGTATTACCTTCTAACAAAGCATTGCCAAAATTTGATATCCGGCATTCAACTATAAAAGTAATGAAATAACTTAGGATGGGAATCACTCTTTAAGTGGTAGTCTCCTCCTGTAGATTTAATTTTAAAATTTTAAATTATGATGATTCGATTTTCTTCTTTATTACTAGTAATGTTGCTGTGCTGCAATTATATCGTAGCACAAGAACAAAAAGATGAGTTTATGAGTGATCTTTACGATCAGCTTCATGATTCACCCATGCAACAAAAATTCCGGCAGATTGCACCCATGCCCTTTGGCGTGGTTTTTCTGCCCTGGGCCGGCTGTACCGAAGAGGACATGCGGCATCATTTCCGGATGATGAAGGAGCTGGGTTTTACCAATTTGAAACAAACAAAGGGAACGCCTGAATGGCCTGAAAAGGAAGTGTTACGTATTGCCCTAGAAGAAGGGATTATCCCTTTTTGGTATGGTGAGGGTGGCTGGAAGCCCATTACTCCTGAATTGCTGAAGAAACTTGGCATTGCCAAAAATACGCCCATCGAAGAGATTCGCCGTGATCCACGGATGCTTGAGTACCAAAAGAAAGTGTTTTATACACAACTGGAGACCTGGGGAACCAACAAAGTGGAGTACAAGGGTAAGGTCTATTTTCATGAACCGGATGCGTGGCTGCGAGCCAATGATGTGAAGCCTTTCAAGGATTGGGTTAGAGCCCAGTATAAAACTATTGAGGAATTATCCAAAGCCTGGAATCAGTATGAGGTGGGAATCACTGATGACCCTTATCTCTCTTGGGATGATTTTGAAAGGGATCCCCTGGTGAAAAAAATTCCTGGTTCCGATGAAATAATTCCTTCAGCGGGCAGGGAATATGGTCAGGTTCGGGATATTTTACGGTTTAAAGCCGATATGAATATTGAATTTCTGAATCAGACTGTGGTGTCCAATCATCCAGAGCAACCAGTGCGTGCTGGTGGGGAGATGGGACTTTTTCTACCCTTTGCCTCCCGTGGTACCGATATGGAGGGCATTGCTGAACTGATGACGGAGCGGGGCTCTTTCTATCCCTCTATCCACTTGGCCTGGCATTTCGAAGAGGCCAATTATGAGGTGGCTCGCTGCATCTATATGCAATCATCCATTTCCACCGATTGGTTCAAAGGAGGATGGGCTTCTACCTGGGAGAGTACTGGAGGACCTCAGCAATTTAGTGGTGGAAAAGGTTGGGACCGCAAAGGTCAGGAAGGTACACCTGGATTTACGGTGAACGCCGGTACCATGACCCAGTTGTTGTTGTCTTATTTGGCCGGTGGTTTTAAGGGAGTAGGACTCTGGTCGTGGAACTACCGCCGTGCAGGTTGGGAATCAGGTGAATATGCCCTGCTTAATCGACAGAATGAACCATCAGAGCGGGCCATCCGTGCCGGCCAAATAGCGAAGGCGGCAGATCGCTATCGCGATGAATTGTGGCAGGCACATAAAGAACCCTATGTTGGCGTATTTATTAACTGGGACAATGAAGCCATTTGGTCTGCTGTGTCAGGTCCCGGTCGTGCTCATTTTAAACATTACCCCATTCAGGCTCGCATTGGAATTAGTAGAGCGCTGATCAATGCTAATATTCCTTGGGAACATGTTACGCCATCCGATTTGAAGGATGGGCTGGCACCCCGTTACAAGGTGATTTATATGCCAGCCCAAGCAGCCATTAACAAGGAGCTCTTTCCTATTTTGGAAGCCTATGTTCGCCAGGGTGGACGTCTGGTGCTCGACGCTCCCGGAGGTTGGTGGGACGAAAGCGGAAAAGTCCTGAATACTGGTGTGGGTTCTCCATTTGAGCGCCTGTTTGGAGCCAGTATTGCTGATTTTCAATATTCCAATAATGTACCCCGTTTTATTGATGAGCACCAGTTATCCGGGTTTATTCTAGATGTAAATCCAACAAATGCCAATGTTGTCGAACGATTTCAAACTGGTGAACCAGCAGTTACTGAATATCAACTTGGAAAGGGAACTGCAGTATTGTTGGCTGCCGATGCCGCCTTTTCGATGAAGGCTCCGGGTAACAATTTTATGGAATCGTGGAGTTTAAAGCACACCCTTAAAGAACTAGAGTCGCCCTATGCCTGTCCCAATGCTATTGTTTACAGGATAGCCGCCCCAACAGCCGATCATTATTTCCTCATTAATGACGATGAGGCTAAAAACACTTCACTCCAATTCAAGCATTATAGGTATAAAAAATATGTAGATGCCATAACCGGAGAAAAGGTGAATCCGGAGTCTTTTGACTTGGAAGCCTACAGTGGTAGATGGATTCGTTGCGAAAAATAAGCTATTTATAATAAACCGATTTGTCTTGAAATGAAGGAGCATTTCTTCGACTGGGACTGCTGGGGCATAAACCGGCGCTTTGACAGCACTAATTACAATCATCTTATTCCACGCCAAACATAATTTAGGGTGATCTTATTGCGCAATGTTTATGGTGGATATGTTTGGACTCCATCAGCTAAGGCATCAGTTTCAGGTGTTGATGATGATGTTGTAATTAATTCATCATCTAATAATTCATCATCTAAAATGCTTGTCCGTTAAATTTGTTTTTTATAAAAATTTGGAGCGGTGTCAACCATGTTGGTTTTCGCCGCTTTTTTTTTAGTTTTTCGGGGTTTTTACACTATAGTAGGATCAATTGTAACCATTTTCGGGGAAAATGTAACCATACTCCCCTTTTCGAATCTGAGGAGATACTAACTTTGTTTTTAGCAACTTAACCATTTAAGAATTAATAGAAATGAAGCGTTTAGAGATATTCAAGTCATGCAAGTCTTATGTAAACAGCAATCTAAACTAAACATATACTTTACAGATGAAGAGAAGTGAGATAAATCGGCATATTGAAAATTCCATTGAATTTTTTAGGGAAATGAACTTTCAATTACCGCCATGGGCGTATTGGACGTCTGAAGAGTGGACACGTAAAAAGGGTTCATGCAAGGAGGTTTATGAGAATATGTTGGGCTGGGATCTGACTGATTTTGGCAGTGGTGATTTTTTACGGCAGGGACTAATTCTTTTTACCCTGAGGAATGGAAATCTTCAAAAGGATCATAAACCCTATGCCGAGAAAATAATGATTGTGGAGGAGTTTCAGGAGACCCCCATGCATTTTCACTGGAATAAGATGGAAGACATCATTAATCGTGGCGGAGGGAATTTAATTATTGAATTATTCGGTTCAAGCAATAGCGAAGAGCTTTCTAATCAGCCTTTTTCAGTTCGTGTGGATGGGGTGGAACGTACCTGTGTTCCTGGCGAAAAGGTGATACTGACCCCCGGGGAGAGTATCTGTCTTTATCAGGGATTGTACCACCGTTTTTACGGGGAGCCCGGGAAAGGTAAGGTGTTGGTGGGTGAAGTTAGTACGGTTAACGATGATACGTCCGATAATCGTTTCCTGAATACCGTAGGACGTTTCCCTAAGATAGAAGAAGATGAAGTGCCGAATTATTTACTAGCCTCGGATTATACAAATTTTCTTTAGGTATGCGCAAGAATAAGATTATGGTTTCCGGCACAGGATGCGCTTTAGCAGATTTCTTATATACTAAAGTACGCTTTAATAGTAATGTTTTCCAACAGTATACATCAAAAAAAGTTGGAGATGGCGGTCTGAGCCCAGGTAAGTTAGTCTTTGTAGAAGAATTGGAGCGATATGCAGGTAAATCCTACCCTTTAATTCTATCAGATATTATTAACTGTTCCAGCTTTGATGCTTTTAATATTGGCGGACCGGCACTGGTTTCATTAATCAATGCTTCCCAATTATTGCCTGAATCAGAATTTGATGTCAACTTTTATGGATGTTCAGGCGACGATGATGTTGCAGGTCTTATCCGATCATTTTTAAAAAAAACACCACTTGGGATTCAGCATTTCAAGACAATGAATAACCTGAAGACTCCTTTTACCGATGTTCTTTCGGATGCTTCGTACGACAATGGTCAGGGAGAGCGCACTTTCATAAACAATATCGGAGCGGCCAGAGATTATACACCTGAGATGTTGGACGATTCATTTTTTGATTCTGATATTGTTTGTTTTGGAGGAACGGCTCTGGTACCACAAATACATGATCACCTGACCTACCTCTTAATAAAATCTAAAGATAACGGATGTCTGACAGTAGTGAATACCGTTTATGACTTCAGAAACGAACAATTAAATACAGGAAAGCCATGGCCATTAGGAACTAATAATCAGGAGAGTTTTAAAATGATAGATATGCTGATTATGGATTGCGAAGAAGCATTAAAAATAAGCGGTCAGCAAACGATTGATCAAGCTGCCTTTTATTTTTCCCAGCAATCACTGGCATCTTTTATTATTACCAATGGCAGTAAAAATATTTATGCCTATTCCAATGGAACGGTATTTAAGGCGATGGAGTTATGTCAATTCCCCGTTTCTGATGCTGTAGTTGCCGATTTAAGTCAAACTTCTTCTGATCAAAGGGACACCACGGGTTGTGGCGATAATTTTGCCGGAGGGCTTATCGCCTCCTTGGCAAGTCAGTTAAAAACAAGTTGTTTAGGCGAGTTTGATTTACGGGAAGCATTGTCGTGGGGTATTGCCTCAGGTGGATTTGCCTGTTTTTATAAAGGCGGAACCTGGAAGGAGCAATATAGAGGACAGAAACTGGAACAACTCAGAAAATATCAAGACACATATTTAAAACAAATAGAAGGTGATGAATCATAAGAAGATGGTTCTGTTTGGGGCAGGAAAGATTGGGCGTTCGTTTATTGCCCAGCTGTTTAGCAGTGGAGGATATGAGGTTATTTTTATAGATGTTTATCCCTTGGTCATTGATGAGCTTAATCGTCGAAGAAAATATGCGGTAGTCATTAAAGGAACGACGGAGGAAACCATTGTTGTTGAAAATGTAAGAGGGGTATTGGCTTCATCGGAAGAAACCGTGATTAAAGAAATCGTTGATGCTGATTTGTTGGCTACGGCAGTTGGTCAGAAAGGATTGTCAGCAGTTTTAAAACTCATAGCCAAAGGTATTGTGCGTCGCTTTGAAACCCGGGGAGAGATGCCGCTGGATATTATAATTGCCGAAAACCTCCGAAATGCCTCAGTTTTTTTCGAGCAAGAATTGAAAAAGCAATTATCGGCTGATTTCCCCTTAAATCGTTTGGTTGGTCTCGTGGAGACTTCTATTGGAAAAATGGTTCCAATCATGTCACGTGAAGATATGGAACGAGATCCGCTACTGGTGTTTGCGGAACCTTACAATACACTCATACTCGACAAGAGTGCCTTTGTAAATCCGATTCCCGCTATCCCTGGGCTGGCACCTAAAGAAAATATGAAGGCCTGGGTTGATCGCAAGCTTTTTATCCACAACTTGGGTCATGCTGCTGTGGCTTATATTGGAAATCAATATAATCCTATGTTTAAGTATGTCTATGAAGCTCTTGATGTAGCGCTTATTGAAAAGGAAGTTCGCGCAACAATGGCTCAGTCAGCAGCGGCTTTGCTTAAGAAATACCCGAAGGAATTTACGCATGACGATTTGCAAGAACACATTGACGATTTGCTTATTAGGTTTAAAAATAAGGCCTTGGGAGATACCATTTTTAGGGTAGGCTGCGATTTGTTCCGCAAACTTGGGCCTGATGATCGACTTGTTGGTGCTATTCAACTGGCTTTGGAAACCGACATGCCTTACGACCGGATTTTATTTACATTGATGAAAGGTACTCAATTTAGAGCCAAGGATGAGGAGGGGGCTATGCTTTCAGATGATAAGAAGTTTATTGCGATGTATGCATCCAATATCCAAAAAGTGTTAATTCACGTTTGTGGATTTCACGAAAAAGAAGACGAGTGTATTATCGGAGAAGCAGAGATGATGGATGCTTCTTTTATTATAAAACAATGAGTATTTAAAGATAAGGCCTTTGGCAGTAAACAAGAATCAGGATCTTTTATTGAGTAAAAGTGGTGTGATTTCTTGATAAGTGTAGAAGGGAAAGTTATTAGGTAATATAATAATTGAACCGAAAGGTTATATTTGAATTTAATTTTATGCGAAATTTAATTTGCAGTGTTTTTATTATTTGATAATCAAACTAATAAATAAATTTCTATTCCACATATAATACTTAACCTGCAAAGTTTTAAATGCGTTTCTATATAAAGCTTAACAGAATATTTTCAAGGTTTTCGTAGCAACTTTGCACTTACAACTGGAACAGGAAATTATCACTGGGGATTCCCGGTGGTAAATACGACCGAAAAATTGGCACAGTGGATTTTAGAATTTACATACATGTTTTAAACTATCATTATTAACTACTTAAATATTTCACAGATGAAAAAAACTACATTTTTTATTGCGTTTCTTATGTTTTCATTCTTTAATCAAGCCTACGGGCAAGAATGGACTGATGAATTCACTTTTTATGAGAAAGGGTCAACAACTAAAAAAAAGACGTTTAAACTATGGTTACCTAATGGCTCAGAGAGTATTGCCGGATTGGTAATTACTGACGGTGTAAGTCACGACTCGAATTTTGCTACAGATGGTATAGTACGTGAAGCTTGTAGACAAAAGAAATTAGGTGTGTTACAGATAATAGGTGCCCATTATGGCACATTTGGTAGAGAAACAGAAAGCCCTTATACCACTACCGATAAATTAGGTGATGGGTATGCTAATTTTGAAGAAGAGTTCTTGGCGTGCTTGGATTCATTAGCCCGTAGAAATGGGCATCCTGAAATTAAGTATGCTCCATTTTTATCTTTCGGACACTCTACCTCTGGTATTTTTGCTCGTAGCATTGCTTGGTGGAATCCAGATAGGGCTTTGGGTGTAATTATTTATAAATCAGGAAAATTCTTAAAACCCAAATGGGCTGCTAATGACGCTGACCTTAAAAATGTTCCGGTGTTGTTTTTCCCAGGTGAGTACGAACAAGCATCGCCCAATCATGGAGGGTGTGTCGATAACTATGGAGCAGAATCTATGGAAGTGCAATGGCAAGGAAACAGAGATTCTACTGTTTCTTGGAATGCAAGAGGGTATCTTTTAAATGTTGTAGCACAACCAATGGATCCATCGTTAGGTTTAACTTCTGGTAGCTGTTACACAACAAATACCGGCTGGTCAGGCTGTGGTGTTAGTCATCCGGCTTGTAATATGCATACTATTTGGGTAGGTGGCACCGCTTATCGTGGTTTGGAGGCTCGTGAATTATTAGCATCGTTTATTACTAAAGTGGCAGAAGCAAGAATACCAGCTAACACCTATCCGACCAATGGATTTATGACGCTGAAACCAATAGATAAGAAAAATGGGGTGTTTGCTACTTCTACTGAAATACGAACAAGTTTTATTGATCCGGATTTATCACAATCACCTAAACTATTTTATTATTATGATGAGTGTCCCGTTGATCCTGACTCCAATTTCTACTTTTTAGATCATGAGTTTGCCCTAGATTGGTTGTATTATATGAATAATAATGGTGCTTATAATGGCGCTAATTTAGGATATGTGCCTGTTGTAAGTAATCCTATTTTTGAACTTACTAGTGCTACAACTCTTGCAATAAAGTCGCCCTCTGTAGGGAGTGAAATTTATTATACAATTGATGGCTCTACTCCATCAAAATCATCAACCCTTTACACCGAGGAGATAAATTTTATTAACCCTGCAAACTTTGTTGCTAAAGCTATTGCTTATAAAACAGATCCAAAATATAATTTTGAATGGAGACCAAGTACGCTTAAGTCGGTTACTATTGTTGACGGAACAGTTTCAATTAAAGCTGTAAATACCAAAGAGTCATTTTCTGTTAGTCCAAATCCATGTGTCGATATTTTAGCTATTAAATCTAATAAAGTAATAACGGAAACAGTATATATATACACGATAACAGGACAGTTAATTAAATCGTTAGCAAACAGTAGTAGAACAAATGAGTTAAATATAGTAGTAAGTGATTTAACACCCGGGTTTTACATTTTATATATTGGCGATGAAAAAGCGAAATTCATTAAAAATTAAACAATCGGATTAATCCATTTATGTACTTGTCAAGTTGCAAAAAAAATAAGGCACTCACGCCATTAAATTTGGACAAATAAGTAACGCCAATATGCAAATATCTAGGCTGGTCAGCTTTGTATTTTTGTGCCTTATTTTTTTGCAACTGTGGTACTTGGTTTAGCTCTTTTTTGACTAAGCAACGATAAACAAAGCTTCTTGAAATTGTTTGATTAGAAACCATTAGGATCAGGTAAAAATATTTAACCGGGCAGTCATTTTTCAGACCGACCCGGGTTGGCTACTATTGAGTTTACGAGACAAAAAAGTTAGCCATGAGTAAAAGTGCAAGTTTTAGCGGATAGCCGATGTTTAATCAGCTATTAAAGTACCTTGACAAGAGTGATATTAGAAAAATAGCCAAAGAACACGAAGCCGAGCTGTATGTAAAAAAAATACAACCTATCATCATGTTGTGGTAATGCTTTTTGTTGCTTTTGAGGGCTATCATTCCTTGCGGGAGACTATTTTGGGATTGTTGGCCAATGGGCATATGCTTTCTCATCTGGGTCTATACTATCTATGCACAGGAGCATGTTTTTCGAGGCAAAAGGGCGTAAGAAGAGTAAATATTTACATGAGCACCTACGGTAAGCATGCCCGGCATTTAGCAGACAGCCGGTTGAGCGACACAGATATGAGACGGCTCTATATTATGGATTCGATGACCATATCGTTGTTTAAAGGCATATTACGGGAGTAGGCTGCAACCCAAGCGTGGGGAAAAAGAAAGGTGGGATAAAAGCTCATACCATCATTAAGGCCAGCGAAAATGTGCCCTGCCTTATCGGTTCCAGCGAAGCGGTCCGACATGACCACGTGTTTTTGGAAGAAGTTCATAACTATGCTGCCGGTTCGATAATTACTTTCGACAAAGGGTATGTCGATTATGCCAAGTACGAAGCCTTTACGAAAGGTCATATCTGGTATGTGACCCGCTTAATGGACAATGCCGTTTATAAAGCAAGGGATGAATATGATATACCTGATGATGCCGATTCGGGGGTCCTGAAAGATGAAGAAATTATCCTTTATTATGGCGATAATAAAAAGCAAGAACACCGTGCCAGGCGGATAGCATACTGGGACAATGAAAACGGGAGGATGTTCGAGTTTGTGACCAACAATTTTGAACTCTCGGCACAGAAAATAGCATTGATCTATAAAAAACGATGGCAAATACAACAGCTGTTTAAACAATTGAAGCAAAACTTCCTCTTAAAATATTTCTTGGGGGATAACGAAAATACCATCGAGATACAAATATGGACGGCCATGCTTGCCAATCTGCTGATAACGCTTGTAAGGAGCGGTGTGAAACGTAGTTAGGCTTTTTCCAATTTGATGTCGATAATCCACCAGCAACTGATGAATTACATCAATATTTATAGCTTTTTGGAGAATCCCGAAAGCAGTTGGAGGCGCAAATAATAAAAGAAAATAAAATGAAATGAAATGAAATGAAATATCAAAATTCGCTATTCCCAGAATTGCAGGGGGCTTACTTTTGAAAATGAAAATATCAAGTGCTGATTAACTGTATGTTAACATCTAATTATTATAAATATTCCGATTTGCCGTACAACAGTGTTACAAAATACAAAGAAGTACCTGTACAAATAAAACCATCATTTAGCAGGGATGGTAAAACCCTTTTATACTGCAGTCACAGATGGTGTTCTTTTTCAGGCTAAGGGGATAGATTTAAAACCAATAATGTGCCGTCACTAAGAATTGATATCTTGAAAATTGAAATAATTCAGATAATTACAAGTTTTTCACCTCAACGGGTAAATAGATTAGTAGTTACAAGAATATTCTTACTTGTTACGAGACTTATTCTTTGTAAGTTAAACAATAAATACATATCATAATAATTATTGAATCCATAATTTAAATGGATCGGTTGAACCAAATATTAAACAAGAGAAAAAAATATCCTCCAAAACAATTTAACAAATCAATTATCAATTCCTTCAGTTTATGAAAAAGTTAATTTTATTATTCCTTGTAATTTCCATAGGGTTTGCTATCATTCATGCACAAACGATCAATAATCCAGTTTCAAATACAAAAGCGCAAGTTGTTGAAGGAAATGCTCGTTTTACAGTATTAACTCCTGAGTTGATTCGAATGGAATGGAGCGTTGATGGAGCATTTCAGAATAATGCATCTATTATTTTTATTAATAGAGATTTAGCTGTACCAGCATTTAAAAAATCTGTTAATTCAGGTGTTTTGACAATTACTACCAGCAAACTCACTTTGAAATACAAGCTTAATTCGGATAAATTCACTTCAAAAAATCTAGAAGTCAAATATCTTCTTGGAAATTCAACCATGACATGGAAACCCGGAGATACAGATTCTCAAAATCTTAAAGGAACTTCACGTACCTTGGATGGATATAATGGAGAAATAGGATGGAGCAATCAAAAACTGCCAATAGAAGACGGAATTATATCTCGTTCAGGATGGTCGCTTATAAATGATACAATGCCATTATTTGATGGCAATAAAGATTGGAATTGGGTTATGCCTCGCCCTGAAAAAGAGTATCAGGATTGGTATTTCTTTGGATACGGACACAATTATAGCAAGGCACTGAAAGATTATACTTCTGTAGCTGGAAAAATTCCTATGCCTCCACTTTATGCATTTGGTTATTGGTGGTGTAGGTATTGGTCATATTCCGATTCTGAGATGAAAGAACTGGTTACGAATATGAAACTGAACGATATTCCGATAGATGTGGCAATAGTAGATATGGATTGGCATAAAACTGTAGGTTTGAATTCTCGTAAAGGTTGGGGTACTTATGAAAAAAACATCATGGGGCAGAGAGAAGGGTGGGGTGATTATAGCTGGAATAAAGACCTGTTTCCTTCTCCTGAAAAATTTTTAGATTGGATGGAGAAAAATCAGGTGAAAAATGCGCTTAATTTACATCCAGCTTCAGGTGTGTTAAACACTGATTTTTATTATCCTGCAATGGCAAAATCCTTAGGTTTGGATACGACCAAAAACACAGCTTATGATAGAGAATTCGCCAAAAAAGTAGGATGGGATACTGTATCCATTGGTAATAATATTCCCTGGGATATAACTAATAAGAAATTCGCAACATCGTATTTTGATGTTATTATTCGCGATTTAGAAAAACAAGGTGTTGATTTTTGGTGGCTTGATTGGCAATCATGGAAAAACACACCTGTTAAGAATTTGAACAACATATGGTGGATCAACTATTGTTTTTTTACTGATATGGAGCGAAATACACCCAACAGACCCTTTCTTTTTCATCGTTGGGGAGGTCTTGGTAATCATCGCTATCAAATTGGCTTTTCCGGCGATACTTTTTCGACTTGGTCGAGTCTCGATTTCCAAAAGTATTTTACTGCTAATGCGGCAAATGTTGGATATGGATATTGGAGTCATGATATTGGTGGGCATATTTTTCACAAAGATTTTGATCCTGAATTATATACACGTTGGGTGCAATATGGCGTTTTTAGTCCAATCCTTAGAACCCACGGCACGAAAAGACCCGAAACAGATCGTCGAATTTGGGCATATCCTTACGAAAATTATGTTCAAATGAAAAAAGCAATCGAATTGCGTTATGCATTGTTGCCCTATATTTATACTGCATCTCGAAACGCTTACGATACCGGTCTTTCAATTTGTTTGCCTCTCTACTATAAACATTCTGAAGTAGATATGGCATATAAATCGGGTCATGAATATTATTTTGGAGATGATATAATTGCTTCGCCAATATCCGATTCAATCAGCATAAGTAATTTATTAGCCCCAATCAAAATCTGGCTTCCTGAGGGTAAATGGTTCGATTATTCTACAGGTGAAATTATAACTGGAAATCGTAGTTATAACCGAAGTTATTCTTTATCACAAATCCCTATCTTTATGAAATCAGGCAGCATTATTCCAATGTATCCTCCAATGTCGAACACTCAAAACTTGCCTGATACACTGATTTTGACTGTGGTGCCTGGCAGTAAGGGCAGTATGCGTTTTTACGATGATGCTGGCAATGATACTGATTATATGAAAGATAAATTTACCTGGATTAAAGCAGATCAAACAACCACAAATAATATTGTACATATTAAAATTGAGAAACCTGTAGGTAATTATCAAACTCATGTGAAATCATACAGAATTGACATGTTAAATACATTGCCGCCGACTAAAGCCACTTATAATGGTGAATCGTTAACATGGTCATACGATGCAACAAATTTAACCACACACATTAATATTCCATCATACAATTTGAACACAGTGGGTAATATTCTAATTGAATTTAAAAATAATCTTGAAGAAACAAATCAGCTTTTATCCGGAACGAAAGGAAGAATGGATGCGTTGTCAGAAGTCTTGCCAAAATTGAAAGAAGCACTCGGAGCAGTTGATGTAGGAGCAATGCCATCGTTATTGAATAACCTTTCGCAAATGGCTACCAGAATTCAATACAATCCTAACTTAGCTGAGAATGAATTCAGAAATTTTAATAGTTCCTTTTTAAATTTGGAATCAGAAATTGAAAAAATGGATTTAGACGATAATAATATCAGACCGTTGATCAATCGGCTTAAAAACTGTTATATCGAAAAACCAAATTTTGGCCTTAGCGAAAAATCACCCTACGATAAACCCTTTGAGTTAAGTTTGGACGTTGAAAATAATGTTGGAGGTGCTATATTTTACACTACTGATAACTCAGTACCAAATGAACTTTCAGCCTGTTACTCGAAACCAATACTCATTTCGGAATCAAGTAATGTAAAAGCGGTAAATATAAAAGACAAAGTTAAGTCGGAGATTGTATCAAAATCATTCATGTTTATTCCGGCAAAATCTATAATCTCAGATATTGAGCCACTTAATGGGTATGAATTCAATAGGTTAGTGAAATTAATGGATGGAGAGAATGGCGATCCAACAATTAAAGATGAGAAGTGGATATGTTTTGACAAAAACTTCACTTTAACAATAGAATTAAAGAAACCGCAATCGCTAAATAATATAAGTTTAGGTGCAATTCAAGGTTTATCGAATGTAACATTGCCTTCAGAAGTGGAAGTTCGCGTGTCGGGTGATGGAAAAAAATATCGATTGGCAGGGAAATTAATTCCTGATGTGAATGAGGCAATTTCAAAAAATAAAATTTACAGGGAAGAACTTTCAATAAATACCAATGATAAAGAGGTACGGTTTGTTCAAATTGCGATCAAAACTGCCGGGATTTTATCATTTGATCATCCCAGATCTGCTGGGAAGAAATCAATGGTGTTTTTAGACGAAATTTCAATCAGATAAGACTGATTATAAATCTTACTATCAAATAATTGGCTTGTATTTATAAAGATAAAGAAAAGATATTTGTTTTTAATCAGCGCACTGCTTATGTTTATCATAAGCAGTGCTAATTGCCAAGATTACAAACCTGATTCCATAGGAAAAGCATGGTTTCCTGATGCTAAATTTGGTATTTTTGTACATTGGATTATGATTAACCGAAATAGAATTAGAAATTGTAATTGAAGCGAAATCATCACATTGTACAGCAAAACAAGCTATAAGTGAATTATTCAACTAATATTCTAGACACAATCGATAATCCATTTCCCTTCATCTTACATAAATAAACTCCTTTGTTCAAAGTATTTAAATTCAACGTTTCATTTAAAACATCGCTATACTTGTTATTGTTTTTTGAAAGAACGGTTTTTCCTTGTAAATCAACGATTTCAATGGTTAATTTACCCTCGAATTTATTTTCCAAACGTACATGTAAAATATCTTTAACCGGTACTGGATAAATCAATAAACCGTTTACAATATCATTTACTAAATCAACTTTTGTAGGATATTGTGGTACTGTTGCAGCCGAATAATCGTTTTGATCACAACCTATTGCTACCACTCTATACTCGTAATTTTTACCATTTATTGCGGTATAATCATACCATTGTTGAGGATTTAAATCTAAATATTGATTGGCACAAATACCCGTAGTAATAACCTGCCATCCATCTGGATTCTGAGGCCCATTATTCGCACCAGTAGCATTTCTGGGTCTATAGGCAAGTAGAGACCATGTTGCTCCAGCAACTTCTTTGCGCTCTACTCTAAAGGATGATTCATTTGTTGAATTATCTGTCCAAGAAACAATATTACATTTGTTATCTACGTCTTTTACTACTGAAAGATTTGTTGGTATTCCATTTGCCGAACCACTACAATCTGTGTCATACATAACATCTTTGTATACTCCAGTCAATGATTTTGCAATATCCAAATTATCATTACCTACAACTGAAAAATCTTCAAATCTATAGATGCCAGGTCCCCAAGTACCCACTTTAAATACTTTATTCCATCCTTGCAACATACCCATAATGTGTGTACCCCATGGAGCAATATAAGAAGTAGAAACAAAAGCACATCTGCGGCTGGGACCTTGTTCATTATTAGTAACAGCAGCCGAAAAGGCATGATTATTGGCTCCATTAACTTGCCATAATATTCCCTCTCCGTCATTGCCTGGCCATGAGCCTTGTCCGTTAATATAATTGTTATCCACCCATAAATTCCACCCACTCATATCCATGCCTCTACTCATATTATCACTAGCACCCCCAGCTTCATCTCCTCCACTCAAAGTATTAAACCACCCTTTACCACCATTAAAACTCAAACCAAAACCATACACATCATCACTTGTTGGATTCTGTTCTGTATTATTACCTATTAATGGTTTTCCTTCCCTCACATTTCTACGAACAACCATCCATTTACCTGATAATTCATACCCTTTATTACCATGTTGCCAAACATAATTATCTTGAACAATCACATCATTTAAATAATATGATCCTTTATCTGCTCCAGTAAATAAGCAAAGATTTCCACGTTGACTAGAGAGACTTTTATTTATATCAATTCCAATACTTCTTGAATAATCAAAACATACGGTTTTTAACACAACGCTTTTACTAATTAATTTAAGCTTCATATCATAGTAAAAACTTTCTGTTGATTTTGGAACAATAGTATTTGCAACAAAAATATGTTCGCCTCCCATAACTATTCTACCTATAAAACGTGAGCCGAAATAACCATAATTAGCAGTAGCAGCATCACCTCCATGTTTCCAAATATCATCAGTCACAACAGCATTTTCAAAACGGCACCCAAATATAAATCTACATTTTGAACCATTGCGAACATATCCATTGGGAGCTGACCCTGTAAAAGGATCAAAAGGATGAGTTCCATCTGGTATGCGATCTGCCCAATTTTGCCCGTATTCGTTAGTCGTTTTAGCACTGTTGCTTTTCCATGCTCCTGCAGTTGCATAAGTTGTTGAAACTTCATCCCATGCAAAATCATCTCCAAAATATACAGTAGCAAATTTAAATTTCACCCATGCCACCCCTACATAGTTTACATCTCTTAAGTGTTCACCATTTGCCTTATCAGGCATTAAGCCAATTTGGTTCCAGGTTCTTGGAACCAATCCATTTCCAGCTTGAACAGTAAATTCGCCCATAGGACTTGTTTTTTTATCCCAAGTAGGGAATAAAAAAACAGTCTGCAAATCTGATAAACCTGAATCATCAGTTGTGTTTGCTCTATTTTTAATTGCCCATTTATTAGTGCTTGGCTCTGCACCTCTAATTACTACTCCTTTCTTTAAATGCAAGCCTCTTCCTCCATTAGGATCGGTAGGATGATCTTTAAAATCATAGATTCCCGCAGGGTAATACAAGACTCCACCACCTTGAGAATAAAGCAAATCACGTGCACTTTCAAATTTTGCAAAATCGTTTGCTCCATTTGTATAAGTTGACATATCAATAACATTGTTCCATTTTATATCATCAGTCCATATTGGATACCCCTCTCCAGAATACTGCGATGAGTTATAAAATGTTGCTATCGAATTATCAATGGGTTGTGAAAATAAATTATTCAAACCCACAAAAATTAAGGTGATTAATACTAAAATTGATACTTTGTCGATTTTCATAAATTTTATTTAAAAAATGGTGATGCCAAATTATTAAAATGTATTTTGAACCCGTTCTAAAATACTTTATCTTTTGTTGTAATATTTAACTTCACGTACCCTACACTATTAGTGAAGTTATGCCAATACATTTTATTTGTTTTTTTAATAATTTATTTAGTATACTACCAACTTCCTTTTTTCTTGTCCTACAGAAAGAATGTAAAGCCCTTTAGCAAGCTGATTTATAGAGAGACTAACAGTTGCTGATACTTCTTTTTGCATAAGGACTGTACCATTAATATCAATAATTGAAACAGGGATTAGATCCGTCGAGCCAGTTTCTATTGTTACTTTAGAGGAAGCGGGATTTGGATAAACTTTAATTTTTGTTGCAGAAAGTGGGTCAATTGCCGTGGATGGATTAGTAATGTATGCTTGTGCACTTGGCGAAATAAGATTCACACCATTTACGGTGGCTTGTGCTGTAAATAAAAAGGGTTCGTTGGAATTTATAAAATGCGCTGTTAACGCATTATTTTGGCTATAACCCATATCTACACCACCTACATTGCCCGCTGATGTTACAGCATAAGTAAAAGCTGGTTGATTTGCCAATGCCACACCATCCTGGTCTAAAGCTAAAGCAGAAAATGTCTGGAAACTATTTAGACTAACGTTCGTCAGTGTTGGGGTAAGGGAAATGGACATAAATTCCTGCACTTTGATATTAGCCATGGTAGGGTTAGAATATACATTTCCATCAGTAGCTGTCCATTGAAAAGGATCTGTTCCTGTATAATTGAAATTTGGTGTGTAAGTCAAATTTTGTATGTCGGCAACTAAAATTTCCTGATCTTGATTTACCGTTGTGTTATTTAACTTCAGAATACCATTTATCGCAAGTTGAATAAGCTTTATTCCAAACATTGCATCTTGGTTTACATCGGAATAGCCAGTGCTGAAATCAGATAATGACAGACTTAAAGCCTGATCACGATAAGTATATTTTAAAAAGTCGGTGATAGTCGGTGGAGTAGGAGTGGAGTTTATTTCTTTTAACGGAATAGTAAAGCCATCAGCCACACCACTTCCTAAATAATTGAAAGTAACTGTTAAATCGCCATTTGGAATTCCGACGGCGGCAATTGCACCAAAGTTTTTTGTAATATTTAATGTGTTTGTGGTATATGCACCAAAGCGAGAGTTGCTATCTGAATATTTTGCTTCTGACAATCCTAATAAACTGGGGCTAGTACCGTTAAGACTTCCACTTTTACTTTCAATTTTAAAGTAACTTACATTTTGAAAATCAATCGTTATTTCGCCTGTAGTGGAATTATATTGGGCAGTAGCACTGGCAGAAGCATTAATTGGATTGCTCCAAAAAGCCACTAATGGATTGGCATCTTCAATATCAATATTGGTATCATTATTTGCATCACCGGTTTTAATACTACCTTGTGAAAATCCCCAATTTGAGTTTAATACATCAGCATCCTTCTGATCAATATTCAAATCGAGATTAAAGTCAGATTTTTTAGTTATATACACATTGGCGTCCAAAAATCCAATTTGAGCATCCTCAGTGCTTATTCCACTCCGAATAACTGCTGGTGTAGGTATTGCATTCCCATTACAAGGACAGAAAAAAGTAAATTGAATATAATTGAAAACAGCATAGCGCGAACTTACATCAAAACTATTATTATCCAATCGATTGTTTAGGCCTGTGTTTAGGTCGTATTCACAGGATTTGATAGCACCCCATTGTTCAATATTTACTTTATTAGAACTTGGAATAGCTCTCCAGACCACTTCGTTTTGGTATTCTTGATCCAAATCCGATGGTGTGGCATATCCATTTTTTCCGGTGTACTGGTTCTTATTGATACAAGCAACCGAACCACTTGGTTTAATAACATTTACATTGCCTGCCAATTGTCTGATTGGAGTCTTAGTACCCTGAAAGTACTGATCTACTTCAATAGAGATATCATGGTCGTAATGTGGATTTCCCAGAAATGCCTCGTTATAATTCATAAGAGTTATCTGTGCATGATAAGTTTCGTGACCGTCAGCAATATCACTAAATGCCTTGTATTTAACAAATACCACATCATCATATTTGTCAATAAAATATTTTATGGCATTTCTCCGCGATTTATCTGATGCATCTTTGTATTGCCACCATTGAATGGCACCACCCCAAGGCCCTTTCACACCTTCTGAGATTTTACGGGAAAGCGCATTCGTAAATCCTGTACGATTATTTGGTGCTCTGAAAGCAATACCATCAGATAGATTATTACCATGCAAATAGTTTTCGCCGGCAACACCTGCATTGACTTCATCGAAAGCTCCATCGGTAAAGTCCTCTTCAATTATTTTCAGCGGATTACCTGTTACAAAAGTATTCGTGTTCGGAGTTGCATTTGATGTCCAACTTGCTTTTTGGTTTTGACCAAAGATGGCTACTGAACAAAATAGTAGGAATAAGGAAGTAAAGTTCGAAGTTTTCATAATCTTATTAATTTAATTCAGTTTATTGTATATCCGATTTGTAAAATCCATCAACAATTTCAAAAAATCGCTTTCCAATTTTATTCAATTTTTTCTTCTCTTTTAAATTGACATTCTCAGTCTGTTCAACATCAGTTTTTAAATTATAAAGCGTCTTTTCGTGTAAATTCCCCAATTGAATCATCTGATTCGCTACTTGTTATGCCATCCGTCAGATTATTGATAAGAGTAAAGCCACTATTTGCAACATGTGTTTCTGCATTTATTACGGCGTCTTTAACCAGAACCTTTGCTATACAATTATCGAATACTATGTTCGAGGTATCTCTACAAACTAGCCAAGGGCGAGCATCAGCTGTATTTGCAGTGAAATGGCAGTTTTTAAAGGTTAAACCGCTGACATGGCGTAAATAAAAACCGTAGGCCGGTAAATTTCCCCACATATCCGAATTCGGATATTGACCGCTATATTCTGCTGGAGTTGAGGGTGCTGTTGTTAAACCACCCATGAAATTAATATTTATATTTTCGAAAAGAATATTTTGTGGTTTATAAGTAATTCCATTTTTAGTAGTACCAGATATTGCGCATCCTATAGTTGTACCACAGCTTGTTACAACTATGTCTCTAAAAATTATATCTTTTATTGTACCTGCTTTACGAACATCACCAGCGGGAGTACGACCTCTATCAGCAAGAATAATGAAAAACGGAGACCCTACATTTTTCATTTTTATCCTTTGGAAAACAACGTTTTCTATGTTCGATCCGTCAACAGCCTCAATAGCAATTCCGGCATCACTTACATTATTTATCGTAATATCTTCAAATAACACATTCTTAAATGATCCGTAGCTAGTAGTGCCGAATTTTATGCCATTTGCGTTGGTACTTCCATTTATGGTACAATTTCGCACTGTTACATTTACAACGCCTCTTATATGACCGCTTTTGGAACAAATAACATCATCCTCGGTGTTGAAGGTACATCCTTCTATAAGTACATTGTGGCAATCGACAATATCAATACCGTCTCTGTTTGCTGAAATATTACTATTAATGTTTACATTTCGGATGATAACGGAATCCGTTTCAAAAGGAACAATAGTCCACATTGCACCATCGACGATTTTCAAATTTGAAATTTCAACATTCTTTGATTGTACACACCAAATCGGGATTGGTCGTTCTAGTTCACCAACACTTCTACCATACCACGCCGGAAACTTGCCATTACCGTTAATGGTGCCACCGCCTGTGATTTTTATGTTGCGAGCACCTAGGCTAAAAATTAAGCCTCTGCCGTTTTCTTGTTTATTCCAATTATTGGTGGGAAGTATCTGTGTCGGATAGTATGTAATGTCGGTAGTTCCCAATAAAGTTGCAGTACTATCAATGTATAAGGTCATGTCCGATTTCAATTTTATCATGCCACTCAAAAAAGTTCCGTTATGCAAATAAACAGATCCACCAGTTCCGGCACAACTATCAATCGCTTTCTGAATCGCTATTGTATTGTTGGTTGTTCCATTGCCGATTGCGCCATAATTCTTCACATCAAAAATTGGCTTAGGAGCCTCAGAAAATGCAAGTGTTGGACTAATCAAACATAGCCCAATGCATAAAAATATTAATGCTTTTGATTTATTCATTCCATATAGTTTCAGATAATTAACATATATATAACATGCTTCATTCTGCAAAGCGTAAACCAGAATGAGTATTTCATCTATTTAATTTAAACGAAAATTTACTCTATTCCTTTAAAAATACGTGGCAGCCCAACTACTTGTTAAACTGCCACTATCTTTCAATACTAATAAACAACACGAATTTATTTTACACTTACTTTGCCAACAATTTGTAGATCATCTGCTGTTTTAGCTTTAACGATATAGCTTCCGGCAGGGAGTGCAATAAACTGTCCCTTGACATTGCCTTTCCAAACTAGCTGCCCGCTGAAATTAAATACTTGGGCAGAAACTGCATCAAGTTTGATACCGCCTGCAACTGGAATTAGTTGAATTTCATTCTTTTTTGTAGTTTCAACTGCTGTAGTAAATAAAGCTTCGTAAGCACCAATATCAATACCGGCACCAAGGATTCTTTCATTTCCAGCAAAGTCGGTAGTGACTTCTACGCCCGTAGCGGTTAATGCTGCTGCGCTTCCTGCATCATCACAAACCGAAGAACTCGTAATGCTCCAATCAGCGGTTTGTAATGCTGCCGAGTTTCCATCTGCTGTTGTTGGAGCTAATACAGTTGATTTGGTAATGCTACAACCGGTAGTAGCAGAAGGCGAGGAAAACTTCACATCGGTTTCATTGGTTGCCGACAGGCTTATGTTACTTGCATCCAATCCACTGACACTGCCTTCAATCGCATTGTAAGTAAAGGTGGTTTTTGCTATCGAAGCAGTTGGGACTGTGGCGACATCAACATCTTTATTACCCCAGAAAATATTATTGTTTATATTTATTTTGTCCGGAGATGTATTTACGGCTGCATCTAAAGCAATATCTGACAAATCAACTCTTAAAAATCCATCTGATCCAGTTATAGCTTTATTATTGGCAAAAGTATTGTTTACGATATTAATTTTTTTAGTTGTATAATCAATTGTTTGATTCAGATTAATATAAATGCCACTACAGCTTTTAGCTGAATTATTAAACACCACATTATTTATCACATTTACATCATTCTTCAATGCTGCATCGGATGCTGTATTACGAATACATATAGCGCCATTACCACCGTTTCCTCCAGTATTGGGATCATTAAAGAGGTTAGAATTATTGTACATTTTACAATTCTGAACTGTACCACCATCCCATATATGAATAGAATTACTATGGCTTATTCTGGGACCGTTTACGGAAACGGTATAATTGCCATATATCTCACAATTTATAAGTTTTGGATTAGTGGCAGCCAGTGCATTTAATACTACGGCTGAGTTGCCCCCTTTGCCATTACTATCAAAATATGCGTTGCCTCTGATGATACAATTGGATATAGTCCCATCACTTGTTAGTGTAATCCCTGAACCTTTATTACCATTAGAATATGCATAACAATTTTGAACAATAAACCCGTCAAAAACCATAGAATAACTCGAAAAAGACAAAGATGTACTAGTAGTAGTTGCGTAATTGGGATAATCATTATCAATAATAGTCTGGTAAACTTTCCAATCTCTGGCAGCAAAAGTGCCATCACCCCCACCGGCAGGAAATCCACCGTAAAAGTTTAGTCTTTTGTTAGCACCGTAAAATTGTCTTGTGTACGTTCCTTGCGCTACAAAGACATTTTTAAAACTGCTTGGCGAGCCTGCTAGCGTCACAGCTTCACTTATTGTTTTTTTAGCTGTTGCCCAGCTTGTTCCATCTCCTGAGTCATCATCTCTTGAAGCATCTACGAAGTAATCGCCTGTTTGGGCAAACATTGTGGCTGATAAGCACACAGTCATAAAGGTAAGAAGTAGTTTTTTCATAAATTATTAATTTAAATAAATTGTAAATGAGTTGATACCAAAAAATGTCACAACTTTTAATTAGTGAATATGACGAAAAATGAACATAAAAACCTTAATTCATTTATGCTTTTAACATATTTTGCCTGATTCGATATTCCTTGGTCGAGGTAATCGTTTATTTCTTTTAGTATCCTTTTAGGGTTTTTGTAGTTACTATACGTCCTTTGATTTGGCATTGATTTTCTATTTGCAGTCATTAATTATTTATTTTAAAAAACCAAGTGATAAACATGAAATACTATTTGATAACCGCAGTTTTAATAATTGCTTGCACCTCGGTTTTTTCGCAACAACATCCGCGTATACTTTTTAATAGTTCGGAAAAAGCAGCTCTTCAACTAAAATCTAATCAGCAACCTTTTGTGGATATTCTTAATCAAGTTCGAATTCAATACAACAAATACGATTTAGATTTAATTCCCATACCAACTAATTTTGATTCCGTTCGAAATCAACCGATTCAGGCTGCTTTGGGTGCTTTTCTTTATTCAGTGACCGACAGCATTCATTATGCTCAAAAAGCCATGCAACTCACACTGAACAGTATTTACGGGAAAGCACTGAAGTCGAAGAGCACCACACAATATGCCGATTGGGGAAGTTCCTCGGTTAAAGGGTTAAACTCTTATTTCCAAGGAACTTACATTTCTTTAGCCTATGATATGTGTTCCTCGGTTTGGCCAGATACATTTAACGTTAGCGTTTCAAAAAAATTAGAGGTGATGGCGGATATGATATCTACCAATGGCGGAGCTGAGCAAAATAAAAATACAGCAAGCAATTGGCAGGGAGCTCGCGGAGCTTCTGCACTTCTATGTTATTTAGCTTGTGACGAAACTTATTCCACCACAAATTTTGAGAATTCATTGTATAAAATGAATACCTACCTCATCGATAATCTGGGCGACATATTTAACAGTAAAGGTTGGAATGTTGAGAGTTTGGGTTATATGTATTATCCCATGGGAAATTATGTTGGTCCTGCAATAATTGCACTTAGACTGCATTCACCAACTATCGATTTTCGGAAATATCCAAGTGTAATAAATAACTATTGTACTATATTTTCATCATTAACGAGTACACTCGACTATAAAGACATCGGACTATTGCATCCCGATTTTGGTGATGATAATGCTGGTGTAAGTGGTGAAGGCACTTTTGGTCAAGCTTTTTATTTTTTGCCAGATTCACTAAAACAGGGAGCAAAGTTTTGCTATGATAAACTAATTGCAACGAATAAAGATCAGCCTTATGATAATTCCAGGTATGGAATAGTGTATTCGTATCTTTATTACCCTGTTGATGTTATTGGAAAGAATCCCAAAGAAATTTCAGCATGGAATGACCTGGATGCCGATTATGCAGGAAATGGGTACTTTTGTTACCGAAATAAATATGAAAATAATGAAGATGCCTTAGCCCAGATATATTTGAAATTCAGGGGTAACAGAGGCCATAGTGCACCCGATGCTTTGACCTTCAGAATCTTTGCCAAAAACACGCCCTGGGCAGTTGGTGGCGGCAGGTATGGGGTAAAGGTTCCGTCACTTGATGTGCCATCTAAAGATAACGATGTGTACATTTGTTCAATGAATACCTTATATCCCGGCAATCCTGATAATCTGATTACAACTTCAGGAACTTCAGGAAAGTTGGTTGGTAATCCTTTTGTTACAAGCAAAGGAAATGGTCACGTAATTTCCTCTATTAGTTTAAATAATGTTGGAGTAAGCAATCAAAAACGCTGGTTCGTTGCCGATTATGATAGCATTTCAACCGGATCGGCAGCAACCTATATTATTGGCGATTTATCCGATAATGGAAAAGTCTGGCAAATGTGTACCTACGAAGAAAATGTGATTACTACCAGTGGAAATACTTTCACCATCACAAGTCCCACGGGGCAAACCATGAAGGGAACAGTACTTTATCCGACATCAAATTTCCGGTTTAATGTGGGAGTACGCAAGCGTGGTAGTAATTTTGGTGAAACTTCAAACAACAAATTCATAACATTTATGAGTGATAATGGTGATTATGTCGTTTCGCTTACCATTGCTAATCAGGGCGTAGCGCATCCTGTGCCTACTATTAGCGGTTCGGGTGTAGTTGGATCGAAAATTCAAATTGGAGGCAAATCATTTTCTTTGACAGATAACGACGTGTTATATAATGAAATAGCAGTTAATAAAGCCCCACGAATTGATTGGTCGGTTTCCCGGACTGCTGGTCAGGCACCATTCACTTTTGTGGTTGATGGAAAAACAAGTTTTGATCCTGAAGGAAAACAATTAACCTATCAAATTGACTTTGGCGATGGCGTTGTTTCGTCCTCGGATTCAGTTTCCCATACGTACACTACCCAAGGGAATTACTATGTTAAATATAAAATAACTGACCCGGAGGGTCTTACTTCTGAAACAGGAACGCAGATATCAGTTTGGAACAGTTCCTTTTTACCTAACATTCCTCCTACAGTTTCGTTAAGCAGCCCGGCATCAAATAGTCAATTCAACGACAATGCTTATATTGATTTAAAAGTCAATGCATTGGATGTGGATGGATTTATCAGCAAAATTGATTATTTTGCTGTCAATACTGTTTCTCCATTTGAAACAATAAAAATCTTCACAAACGATGGATATCCTTTAGTTGGCAAATGGTTAAACCCTGTTGACGGTGTGTGGGATATTTATGCAGATGTTTATGATAATTATAACTTGAAAGTAACTTCTTCAAAAAAGAGAATAACAGTAAACCATATAACAACCGGGTTGCATTTTTCTTCGGAATTGGCAAATGCCCAGATTTTTCCTAATCCATTAGAAAATACTGATTTGTACTTAGATTGTCCATTGAACAATACAAAATACACTATTAGTAATTTAGCAGGTTTGATTATTAAAGAAGGGGTAGCTCAGGAAGGTTTAAATATATTGAAATTAGAAGGATTAAAAACAGGCATATATATTTTATGTTTGTCAAATAATCACGACAAAACAAATATTAAACTGATTGTCCAATAGTTTATAACTCTATTACATTTTTATGCAAAATTTTTTTGTTGCAATAATATTCCTATTTACCAATTTTTCACATGCTTTTTCATTGTCAACAAAAGACTTGAATAGAATTGATTCGTTGATACATATAATGACATTGGATGAAAAGATAGGTCAGATGACTCAGCTGTGTTTCAGCACAATTACGCTGGATGGGTCAAAATCGTTAGATTTAAATGTTGCTAATTTTCGTGAATCAGTAATTAAGCATAACATTGGTTCGTTTCTGAGCGGGAGCGATAATTATGATAAGTGGTTTGAATTCATTACTGCTATTCAGAAAATTGCGGTTGAAGAAACCCGATTGAAAATACCATTAATTATCGGGATTGACCACGTACATGGTGCAAATTACATTTCGGAAGGCACTATTTTTCCTCATAATATAAGTTTAGCTTGTAGTTTCGATCAACAAGTTGTGGCAAAAATGGCTAATATATGTGCTATCGAAACCGCACCTATAGGGCTTTCGTGGAATTTTGCACCCGTTTTGGATGTTGGAAAAAACCCTTATTGGCCACGTTTTTACGAAACTTTTGGCGAGGATCCGTTTTTATGTTCCGAGATGGGTAAGGCCTATATTAAAGCCTACGAAGGTTGTAAGGATATTTTACCTGTAAAATTGAGTGCTTGTGCAAAACATTTTATTGGCTATTCTGATCCAAAATATGGTTATGACCGTTCACCTTCAGAAATTCCTAGTCAAGTAATTTGGGAGTTTTTTGTACCACCTTTTAAAGCTGCCTTTGATGCTGGAGTGAAAACTGTAATGATAAATAGTGGAGAACTAAATGGTGAAGCAGTACACGGATCAAAATTTCTGTTGGATACACTGCTACGACAAAGGTTAGGTTTTAAAGGTTTAGTGGTGTCGGATATTAAAGATATTGAACGTTTGGAGTTAATGCATAAAACAGTCGAAAATCAAAAAGAAGGCACTTTTAGATCGGTGGATGCTGGAATTGACATGTATATGGCTTGCAATTCCTATGTTTTTATTCGAGATATGAGAGAATTAGTAGCTGAAGGTAGAATTTCGATGAAACGTATTGATGAATCAGTTTACCGCATTTTAAAGTTGAAATTTGAATTAGGGTTATTCGATAATCCTTATCCATCAAAACAATTGCTATCTAATGTAAATCAAACAAAAAATCAGATTGAAGCCAGAGAAGTTGCTGAAGAATCAATCGTATTACTTAAGAATGATGGGATATTACCTTTATCAAAAGGGAAAAAAATCTTGATTTCAGGCTTGGGTGCAAACTCAAAAGGGATGCTCAATGGTCCTTGGTCTTTTGATTGGCTTGGCGCACCTGAACAATTACAACCTCATAGTATGAATACCTTGTATGAGTCGATTCAAAATAAATTCGGTGCTAAAAATGTGAAATATGTTGAGTTGGAAGGTATAAGCTGTGAGAAAGATAAAAAGCAATTTCTTAATGCTGCCCAAAACTCTGATATAATTGTATTAGCAATTGGCGAAAAGCCTTATAGCGAATTTATGGGCAATATTAATGATTTAACATTGGATAAAATACAACTAAATTTGATGGATGTAGCAATTAAAACAGGAAAACCTGTTGTTGTAATATTGCTCGAAGGTAGACCAAGAGTATTTACTGAACAAGCTGATCAAATTAATTCAATTCTTTTTGCAGGATACCCCGGAATAATGGGGGCTGATGCCATCGTTAATATACTTTCGGGAAGTGTAAACCCATCAGCCAAATTGGCTTTTACTTATCCATTATCGGTTGGCCATGTGTCTCCTTATTACAATAAACCATCTGAATATAATATTTATTGGAAAAACAATCCTATACGAAAGAATTTATTTCCATTTGGTCATGGGTTAAGTTATACAACATTTGAATATGATAAATTGGAATTAAGCGACACGCTTTTAACAGAAGAAAATCAAGAAATTACGGCAACTGTAACAGTTAGAAACAAAGGAAAACGATTTGGCAAAGAAGCCGTATTGTGGTATGTTTCGGATGAAACAGGAACAATATCACGTCCTGTAAAACTTTTGAAATATTTTGAAAAAATAGAATTAAAACAAGGGGAAGAGAAAAAAGTAAAATTTACTATCAAAATCAATGAACATTTGAGTTATCCTGATAAAAACGGCTGTCAAATACTTGAAAATGGATTTTTTAAAATAGCTGTGGGCACTCTTGAAAAACGATTTTATCTAAATAAATAAATAAATCATATAAATATTAGAGTTTATATAAGTTAGGTTGTTATTGATAATAGCACGTTGCTATACCCTGATTTATCGGACTAAAAAAGATTAAATCTCGCCTTTGAGGGGGGATAAAGACTTCGATATTAAAATCAACCCCAATTTATTGGGTATACAATCCGTTTAATAATCGGTGTTTACATTTTATCAGCGGAAATCAGCGTTCATCCGCGTTTCATTAATTTGTTTTAAAATGAGGATGGTGAATTCGTAACAAATACCATTTCTACAGTAGCTGAACAAGAAGTAGTAGCGCAACCATCAAATATCGGTCATTTTTCTAAAAGTTACCCCGCTGGTTGCGCAGTCTACTATCATATCATTATAAATAACTGCGCCATATGAACCTCCGGCATAAATATTAGCTTTCTCCCAGATTTTTTCTCCATTTGTAGCATTATAGGCCATAATACCTATAAAAAGCAGCCCTGCTCATTTTAACAATTTTCAGTATCTCCGATATCGTTCTGGATTTATCTGCCCATAACTCCACCACATCCCCATAGCGGGTCAGTAACTCTTCAACCTGATTATACATAAAATCCATATACGCCCACTAGGCGCTTTGACAATGCCAATTTCATTCATCAACACCCAACCATACAAAGCTGGAAAAGCTTTAAAATGCATTGTGTCTGCTTTGATATAAGCGGCTACAGAGGTTAAATGCTTGTTAGTGCGAGGGAATTTAAAACCGCCAATATCGGTAAATTCGGTGTGCGGAAATAAGGTTGCAATTATCTTGACATTGTTTCGTTCGGCAGCCTTAAATGCATGGTCGAAAGTGGAGAAATCCCAATTTCCTTTGCCATCGTGCATATACGATTCAAACATACGAATCCGGGAAATGGCCATATTGCAATCATGCAACGTTTCAAAAAGCGCATCTATTTCCTCGCGTGTTTGTCCTTTTTCGATGATTACCTGACCACCTATTACTTGGTATTGAATTTACAGAAATTTCAGTTGCAAAACTATTCAGCACACATACATTCATTAGTATGACAAATAGTATATTCTTCATTAATTTACTTTTTATTGATTTTTTGATAAAGATGGTGGCAAAGCCTCATTTCCCCAATTGTTGGGCTTATGTGAATATTTTAAGCCTCTAATTTTCTTTTAGGATTTGCACTTCAAAAGGTTTTAAGTCAAACTCTTTTGATGTAACTGTTGAATCCTTTAGAATATTGATGAATTGAGAAGTTAATGAATTTAGCGTTATTTTTCGAGGTCGTTTTGATAGATTTACAATTACCCAGCCATTTTCTTCTCCTTTACGTGGAACTACCACCACCGACTCATCGCCACTTGCCAATGGAGATATATCAGCCTTTTTGGCGTAATGCAACAATAATTTTTTTAGCGCCATTTTTCCAGGGTCGGTTCCCAAAATAACTACAGTTCCTTTTCCAACTTCGTGTTCGATAATGGCTGCCCTTTTGTTGTGTGATCCACCAATGTAATTCGCAATTATTTTTCCTTTTGGACTTTGTAAAGCCAAACTCCAAAGTGATGATTCCGAAGGTGGGATTGAGAAATCTGATTTAAAATCAAGCATAAAGGGTATTTCCTGTGCTCTGCGGGAGGTGCCAATTGGAATCAACGACTGAGTATAAATACCTGTCCAATCTTCAACATTTCCTGTAAAATGATTTACATGCTGACCCCATTCTTCGTTCCGATAGCCTGTCATTGGACCTAGTATCAGTGTCCCACCTTGTTCTACCCACTTTTTCAATTTTGCCTGCAATTGTTCATCAATTATTGGAAGCAATGGAATGAACAATAATTTATAAGAAGTAATATCAGCGGAAGGATAAATTACATCTCTAAAAATATACGCATCAGCCATTGTTCGATAGAATCTATACGACCAGTCCTGATAATAATTCAATCCATTTGCATATTCCTCAATCTTGAATCCGTTTTGCGACTTATGACTATAAATAATAGCTGCTTCTGCTTTTGCAACAGGATTATTCATTAAAAACGGGGATGCTTTTTCTAATTCAACACCCATTTCCTTAATTTCTTGATAATTTGAAACTTCGGCTCCCCAAGCTGATAATATTGAGCCATGTACCATTTCCTGTCCAGCGCGATGTTGACGCCAAAGCCAAAACATAGAACCCTGTGCTCCAGAGCCATAATTCATCCAAAGTGCTGCTTTCATACTCCCCGGAATTTGATGTAAATACCATGTTTTACCTCCACCAGAGTAATTTGGAGCTGTCTCAAAAAGCCAATGAAAGCCCTTGTGAAAACCTCTCATTCTATCATAATTGCTCTGGATCAAATCATAAGCTTCGAAACTATGGTAATTATTAACTGCTGCAAAATCAAGGTTTTTAAAAAGTTTTTCATAATCAACACTCTGGCCAGGCATTCCATCATGCGTTATAGGCAAATTACTATATTTACGAATAGCAGCAATTTGGACATCCTGAAATTCTACAATCATGTCATTTGTAAAATTTGTCCAAGCAAATTGTAAAGAAGGATGATTCCAAACCAAGGAGGTTGGCATTAGAATTTGATCAAAGCTCTGATATGTTTGACTCCACAGGTCAGTACACCATAGTTGATTCAAATTTTCTATTGTTTGATATTTTTTTTTCAACCATTTCAGCCAAATTTCCTTAGTTTCTTTACTATAATCGTAAAAAAGTGAAAATTCATTATCAGTTTGCCAACCGATCACTCCTGGGCAATTGCCAAATTCTTTTGCCATTTGCAAACAAATCTTCTCACAATACTTTCTATAAACTTTGCTTGTATAACTACAATTTCGTCGGGCACCTTGTGTAAGCCTAATACCTAGTTCATTCACCAAGTAAATTTCCGGATGCTTTTGGCTCAACCATACAGGCGGAGTAGCAGTAGGGGTGCACAATATTACATCTATCCCATTAGCATGAAGTTTTTCAATAATGTGTCTAAGCCATAAGAAATCGTATTTGCCTTCAGTAGGTTCCATTTTGCTCCATGAAAATTCTGCAATTCGCATTACATTCATTTTCAACTCTTTCATTCTTATTATGTCTTTGTCAATATCAGATTCAGACCAGACTTCGGGATAGTAAGCAGCACCATAATAGAGTTTCTGACTCCCAATAAATTTACTATTTTCGAGTGATTTAGTTATCGTTGGATATGCATTTTGCGCAATATTTTTTTGTAAAAAGGCACAAAAGAACATGAATAATATCGTGAGTTTAAAAAGTGATTTTAGCATAATTGTTTATCAGATATTGAGTTCTTGATTTTAAAAATAAATAGACGAAATTAAAGAATAGATTTCTTAAAATCGTTTACACATAAAGAATAATATAGTTATTTAATACTTACCTTAATTGTACTGTTTTACTATCCGAAAAATCATCGAACAATGGAGCAACAACATGGATATCTTGAGTTTCACTTCCAACTAGAGTAGCTCCAAATAAAAATATTTTATCATTTTTTGGAAGCGTTAATACTTTGGATCCTTTTGGCAATTTTATTTCGTATTTGTACAAATAGCAATACTGATATGCCTTATTTTCCCTCGGATATCTATAATGCGAATGCGAAGCAAACCATGCAATATTATCCTTTTTAAGATATGGACTTTGAATGCTCTGCACCGGATTATTAGGATCGTTACACTCAAAAACCCGGTTATAATGTTGGCCAATAAACCCGTTCCAAGCCTGAATGTTTAATTCAACCATTTGTCCATCAACATTGAAATCAGCTTTAGTATCTACAGTAGCAGAAGCCAAAATGTATAGTTTAGTATATGCTCCTTCGGGCAGATTAATTGTTTGTCCATTGGCTCTGACAGAATTGTTTTCGCGGTCGGCGGAATTTCCCATTATAAAATGAATATCTTCGCTAATAATTTCCGATGGAATCAATTCAGCTGGATAACTATTTTTGTCACTGCAGTCAATCCTATTCGTATCGAAGCTTATATGGTCGAAATTGTAGGGTAAGACGAGCGGTAATTGCTTCAATTTTTCATTATCATTATGACTTGGCTTCAATTTTATGGCAAAACTCCGAATTGTAAAATGTGATAAATCGAAATTCAGCACCCCTTTTGCAAAATTCACACTACCTATCTTTTGTTCTTGGCCATTTACCTCATAAGCATCCATTATTTGTGCAGGAAAACGTAGAAGCAAATTTTTACCATCCTTTCCTGAAAGTTCATTAACGCGAACCAAATAGTAATCGCTTTCTTCCATTTTTTTGAATGCCATAACACCAATTTGAGCTGAATTTGATTCAATTAACGAAAGTTCCTTTCCTAAAACGCCGTCGTGTTTTGTAGTTTCAAAAGCTATCAATGGTTGATTAAGAAACTTAGCTTGCCATTGCGATTTGCCATTATACCAATCCGCTTTGTGACCGTAAATGGCATATTTAAATTGATGAATTCCCCAATCCTGAGACGACTGAAAGGCATACTTTTCTGATTTTTTCGAAATTCCAGGTGTATACATCAAAGTAAGTCGAAGCGTATTATCGGTTGGTTTATCTGACCCATATTTGCAATCCTCGAGTATTGACACACCATAATCTCCTTTTTTATCAGTTAAATCAAACCATTCTTTGGTTGGTACTTCAAATTTCAATTCATCATTATTCGTTCTTTCAATCACTCCCACTCCTTCGTTGTACGATGCTTTCGGGTTACTAACGGTAAGCGGAAAAGAAGCTTTCAATGAAACTTCTTTGGATTGCCAATCCAATTTGTTACTTACTTCAACGCGTTTTCCTGATTCACCCACACAAAGACTGATAATTTGCTCAATTTTTGAGTTTTGACCATTCCGTTTTATCAATAGCGAAACCCGAACAGGACCATTTTCTAACACAGAAATAGTTGCTTCTTTGTCTAAATAATCTAACGGCTCATTTTGTCGGTCTTTCCAATCCATGTTCCACGCAGGATATATAGCTGGCTTTTCCTTAAAAAATTCTAATCGTGCAGGCTTAGCTAACAATTCACGGGAAACTTTTTTATCAAAAATACTTGTGATGTCGCCATTTGAAGCCACCTGTACGTAATAATATTCATTCTCAATGCTTCGATTGCTAGCTGACAAGCGCGATTTTTCTTGCAATTTTTCAGAAACTTCACGTATATCAAAAACTGCCAAACCTGCAGAAGGAAGTTTAGCTGAGAATATAAATTTCAATTTGTTTTCGTTGCGTTCAATGATTTGTGTTTTTAGTGCAGCACCACTTCTATCAAAAACCTGAATATTTTCAGGTACTTTATCATAACTCAATTCAGCAGTTATCACATCTTCGCGAGAAATTTCCACTGGGTTATACGCCACAATTGTTCTTCCAACTGTATTGGTATTCAATTTATTGGAAATGGTTTTCAGTGAATTTTTCAATACTTCCTCAAAACCATTGGCCGCAATAAATTCATCGTTCCAAGCATATTCGTACGCTTTTGGAATACTCGTTCCGGGTAATATGTCATGCATCTGACTGCCTAAAACCAAATTCCATGAATTATTCAACTTTGTAAACGGATATTTCGCACCTCCAAACCAATCGGCAATAGAGGCGGTTTGCTCTGAATTTTTTGCTAAAATTTCAATTTTCCGATTCAGCCGCTTCATATACGATTGCGATGTCATTGAACCTGCACTGTGCTCAATAAGTAATAAATCACCAGAATATATCGGCAACTTTTTGCGGATAGCAGGTGAAATATCTTTGAACATTTGGTCGGACGACGATAACACTACTTTTATTTTCGAATCTACATTATTTATACTGTTTACTGCATAAAAAACGTCATTTTCGCGAGGTGATCCGCCACAATCACCCATGCCATAATATCGATAATCAAATGAAAAGCCATATTTCTTCTGGTTATCATCTAATCGCGCTAACCACGCACTATCCTTATCTAACCGTGGAACAACATGTCCGGTATAATCCATTGCGTTTAGTACAGCGATAATTCCTTTGCCGTCGGGACCATTCCAAATTCCTACGTTAAATGGAAGTCCCATAGCCGATCTCCATGTCAGCTTTTGGGTAGAAAAACCAAGTAAACCACAATGATGCCAAACGGATGGTAGATTCGCCAAAAAACCAAAACAATCGGGCAACATATAATCTACACTTTCTTTCCCAAATTCCTTTTTAAAATACTGGTTCCCGTATAGTACTTGACGAATAACCGATTCGGAAGAAGAAATATTTACTTCCCCTTCATCTACCGAGGAGCCCGAAACTTTCCATCGACCCTTTTTTACATACTCAACAACCTTTTTGTACATTTCAGGATAATATTCTTTCATCATACCGTACCGCCGAGAACCGGTAAAATTCAAAACATAATCTGGATATTTTTCGAACAAAAGGAAGTTCTCCTCCATCGTGTTTTTGATGTGATAATTAATGGTTGTGGGATAGTCCCAAAGCCATTCGGTATCAAGGTGAACATACCCTACAGTATATAAAACTTTTTCACTTTCAATGTTGTAATTTTTCGTATTTTTCAATGGTTGTGCAACCAAAATTGTGCAGAAAAGTATAAAGATGGATAAAATTGTTATTCGTTTTTTCATCTGTTTAATTTATTTATTTTTCATTTGTAATGCGAATTAAACGTTGAATACCTATAAAAATAAGTATTGAGAATCAGAAAAATAGTGATTGTCCGTTTACGTTCGAATTTAGTTTTGTATTGTGAAAAGCTATGAATGCTGCACTCAGTTGTTGCTATAAGATTAGTTTTTTTTATGCCTCTAATTTTCCCTTATTTCCCATTCCTTGTGTTCCAAATATCATTTATATCAGGCAGTTTAAAACCAACAGTCATTTGTATTATATTAAATAATAAAAATTTATATTTATTTTTTTTAGTAGAAATACTTTTGTTCATATAACGCTGTCAAACAACTGGATTATGACGAACAAACAACCAATTCTCCTTAATTTGAGATTAATAATTATATAGTACAATGTTAGAATTTCTTTTTCCCACGTATTAGGGCTTTTGTGCTTAATTTACGTCCTTTGTATTCAATTTCATTGTGTTGCAATATTGAATCATTAAAATATTTAACTTTACATTGATTGTTAGTCAAATAAAGATACTTTATGATTAAATGGGGTTTTCGATTCGTATTATTTGGTTTTATTTTTCTAATTTTGCTACTGTTGTTGGCAGATGTTTTATATGTAAACTATGCTGCTATCAAGGAAGTCTATCAATCTGATTATATCCGCAACGCATTATTGCTGACTATAAAAACTTCACTTACTGCGCTTGTGTTGTGTGTTTTAATAGGCGTGCCTGTTGCTTATACCTTATCAAAAGCTAAAAGCAAAGGATATTTTATAGCCGATATTTTAATTGATTTATTGATTATCCTTCCTATTATTGTTATCGGAATTAGTATTCTGGTATTCTTTAGAGTGGGAACTGATTTTACTCAAAGTGGTAATCCCATTTTGTCATTTTTGGTTCAATTGTACAGTCACTTGGCGAATTCTTTATTTACACAAAAGCCGGCATTGTTCTTGTTCAGTTTTTTTGCTCCATTCCCTTTACTGTTCGCGCAATTAAAGCTGGATTTGATCAAATCAATCCAAGACTTAAACAAGTGGCTTTAATCCTGGGTTGTATACCTACTCAGGCCTTTTTTTTAAGTGTCGTTGCCATTGGCCAAAAGCAGTGTTATTGCCGGAGCCATTTTAGGTTGGTCTCGTGCCTTTGGTCTTTACGGTGCTGTGGCAATTGTTGCGGGTACTGCGCGAAACAAAACTGAAGTACTCTCATCGTCTGTATTTCTTGAAATATCAATAGGACGTGTTGATATTGCTCTTGTGATTTCACTTCTAATGATAATACTAGCATTTGTGGTTTTATTGTCATTTAGACTAGTGTTTAAAAACAATATTTTTGGAACAAGTAAACATGATTAAAATAGATAATATTAAACTTAAAGCTGGTGATTTTGAACTGAATACGTCATTTGAAATTATAGAACCTCTTTATTGTGTAATCTTAGGTCATACCGGTTCAGGAAAAACACTTTTGCTGGAATCCATTTGTGGATTGTTGCAATCCAAAGGGGATATTTATATCAATAATAAGTTAATTTCTGATTTGCCTCCACGAAAACGTAATATTGGTTACGTTACTCAAAGTGGTGAACTTTTCCCTCATTTGTCTGTTAGGCAGAATATATTATTCCCATTGAAATTACGAGATGCGAGCACGGAATTACAAGATCTTAAATTTACTGAAGTTACAAAATTATTGAGAATAGAACACCTTGCAAAGAGAAGCATAACGCATTTGTCGGGTGGAGAAAGACAACGTGTTGCATTAGCGCGTGCCCTTGCTTATAATCCTGACATTTTAATTTTAGATGAACCAGTCAGTGCGCTCGATGAGCACACTCGGGATATTATTTGCCTTGAATTAAAGAATATTCAACAAACGTTGGATATTCCGGTCCTGCATGTTTCTCATTCTTTTGATGAAACCAAATTAATTGCTGATTTTGTGTTTATTATGCAGAATGGTTCTGTTGTACAATCCGGTACCATTCATGACTTGATTAATAATCCATTGAATGAATATGTTTCCCGTTTTGTAAAGCGAAATTAACCTTTTTAAATGTATAAAGTATGAAACTATTAGTTGTTTTATTTTTTGCGATTTTTTATTTAATTACATTTGATTCTTGCACAAATAATAATAAAAAGGAAGCTGAATTATTAGTTTATTGTGCTGCTGGAATGAAAACTCCAATGGATAGTGTTGTAAAGCAATATAAAAAAGAATATGGAGTTGATGTGATTGTCCAGTATGGTGGATCCGGCTCATTACTTTCAAATATCCGTGTATCAAATAAAGGAGATCTTTATTTAGCCTCAGATAACAGTTTTCTGGAAAGTGCAAAAAAATATAATCTGGTGGATGAAATTCAGCCATTGGCTTTTCTGAAACCAGTAATTATTACAAGGAAAGGAAACCCGAAGAAAATTTCAACAATTCTAGATTTTTTAAAGCCCAATGTAACTTTTTGTTTGGGTACTCCAGAGGTTACTTCTATTGGTAAAATGACTCAAAAGTTATATACTGAGTTAAATGTTTGGGGGGATATTAGTAAAAAAGTGACTGTTTTTAAACCTACGGTATTTGATGTTGCAAATGATGTGAAATTAGGAACCGTCGACGCAGCTATAATCTGGGATGGTGTTGCTTATCAATACCCTGAATTGGATATTATAAAAGACCCGCAATTAGACAATTTCCAAGAAAGTGTTTGGGTGTCAGTTCTTAAATCCAGTAAGAATCCAACAGAAGCACTTAAATTCCTTCGGTATCTCTCTGCCAGAGATAAAGGGCTGAGCGTTTTTGAAAAATACAAATATACTGTAGTGGAAGGTGATAAATGGTCTGAAAAGCCTGATTTACTTTTGTATTGTGGCGGGGTTAATCGTGTTTCAGTAGAAGAAATCATCAAACAGTTTGAAGCTCGTGAAGGGCTAACAGTCACACGAGTATATAATGGATGTGGTATATTGGTTGGTCAAATTAAAACGGGACGAAAACCCGATGCGTTTCTCAGTTGCGATATTAGTTTTATGGATATGGTAAAAGCTGATTTTTGTGATCTGCGTAACATCTCACAAACTGACATTGTAATTGTAACTAAGAAGGGAAATCCACTCAATATAAAGTCCTTAAAAGATTTGTCTGATCAATCCCTTAAGCTTGGTGTTTGCAATCCTCAACAAAGCTCACTGGGTGCATTAACGCAGCGAATTTTTAAATCATTGAAACTGGAATCAATAAATAAAAATGTGTTTGTGCAAACCCCAACTGCCGATTTATTGATAAATCAGTTGCGTACAGGGGCTTTGGATGCAGCTATTGTTTACGAGGCGAATACGGCCAAAGTAAAAGATAAACTTGATGTCATTGCAATAAAAGAAACATATGCCAAAGCAACCCAAAATTTTGGCTTATCGAAAATATCGGAGAATAAAAACACAATGAAAAGACTTGTTGATGCCATTAAATCTGAAAAATCCCATAATCACTTTACCAATAATGGTTTTGTTATAAAGAATTAATTCATCTATGAGTTTAGCAAAACATAAAGTCGGTTCCGATTTGCCATTTATTCTTATAATGGCAGTAATAGCAAGTACATATATTTTGTTGATTTTGGCGATGATAGCTTCCGATTTGTCATTTACAAATTCATCCCAAATATTTTTGGCATTAAAAAGCCCGGAAATTCAATACTCCATTAAGTTAAGTCTGTTTACCTGCACGGTATCAATGGTATTGTCAATTATCTTTTCAATACCAATTGCCTACTTCCTTACACGCTATAAATTTAAAGGATCAAAATTTATTGACGCAATTATTGATATTCCAATTATTTTGCCTCCACTCATTATTGGGCTGAGTTTGTTGATTTTATTTCAAACTGGTGTAGGAAAATTCATTGAACAATATGTAAGTATAACGTACGCTATACCAAGTATAATAATAGCACAATTTGTAGTAGCATGTGCCTTTTCTGTTCGAACTATGATGGTCACCTTCAATCAGATACCCAAGCGAATGGAAAGTGTTGCAATGACCTTGGGGGCAAATAAACGGGAGGCTTTCTGGTATATACTTATTCCAGAAGCAAAAAATGGTATTTTTACTGCTGCTTCCTTAGCGTGGGCTCGTGCATTAGGCGAATTTGGTCCAATTTTACTATTTTCAGGTGCTACGAGAATGAAAACTGAAGTATTGCCCACAACGGTTTTTCTCGAAATGTCTATTGGCAATATTGAAGCTGCAGTAGCTGTTTCATTAATAATGATTGGAGCTAGTTTTGTAGTATTGATGTTGGTAAGGTATATGGGCGAAAGTGTTTTTTAAGTTATGGTTGAGTTTCAAAATATAAGTATAAAACAAGGTGTATTTTCGCTAAATAATATTTCGGTTAAATTGGACGATGACACTTACTATTGCCTGCTTGGAAAAACAGGTTCGGGTAAAACCACTTTAGTAGAGGTGTTGTGTGGATTACGAAAATTCAATAGTGGCAGTTTGTTTATTAATGGAATTGATGCATCGGAATTTAAACCTGGCGAAAGAGATATTGGTTATGTGCCTCAGGATTTGATTTTGTTTAATCAAATGACTATTTCGGATAATATAGGATTCGCACTAAAAATTCGTAAGGTTGATAAAATAGTCCGGGATCAAAGAATTAAGGAAGTGAGTGAAATGCTTGGTATCTCGCATTTATTGCAACGTTTGCCCCGCAATTTGTCTGGTGGCGAGAAACAAAGGGTTGCAATAGGACGTGCAATTATTTTTCAACCAGCTATATTATTGCTTGATGAGCCATTTAATGCCTTAGATTATGTCACAAAGCAGGAATTATTTAAGATGCTAAAATCTATAAAATCTAAAATGAAAGTGACCGTTTTACATGTCACACATAATATTGATGAAGTTAAAAATCTGGCAGAGAAAGTATTGACAATTGAAAATGCAAAAATAGAAATGCAAGAAAGGAATGAATTTTTTGAAACAAGAAACTTTCTTTTTAACGAAGAAGTTATTTAAAAGCAAATCATATGGTTGTAAAAGTAAATTTCAGAACACAGGTGAAAGTAGCTGCGAGTGTTGATAATGTAAAAGTTGAACTTCCGGTTAATTCAACTTTTAATGACTTAATGATTGAAATTAAGAATGAGTCCATTCATAAGTTGAATAGCATACTTTTCGATTCAGAGAGTAAGGTCTCACGTTCGTTGTTATTCACAATTAATCAGTCAGAACAAATTAGATCTGAAGATAATATTGAGCTAAACGATGGTGATATCATTACAATATTTTCTCCAATATCAGGAGGTTAATGTTTAAATAATAGATAATGATTTTGACAGATAAAGAAAGGGAAGTTTATTCATGGCAAATTGATGTTCCCGATTTTGGAGAAGAAGGACAGATAAAATTAAAGGAGTCAAGTGTGTTGATTTCAAGATGTGGTGGATTAGGAGGAATTGTGGCTTATGAATTGGCTGCTGCCGGGATTGGTAATTTGGTGTTAGCACATAATGGAAACATACAGAATAGTGATTTAAATCGCCAATTGCTGATGACCGATCAGTCTCTTGGAACATCGCGGGTTGAATCGGCTAAAAAGAGATTGTTGGATCTTAACCCTCGCTTAAATATTGAGATTATTAACGAGAATATTACTCCCTTAAACGCTACTTCCATCGTAAGTAAAGTTGATTTAATTGTTGATGCAGCACCACTTTTTGAGGAACGTTATAGTATGAATCTGCAGTCGGTGCTTCAAAATAAGCCAATGATTGACTGTGCAATGTATGAACTGGAGGCTCAAATTACAACATTCATACCTGGCGAAACGCCATGTTTATCATGCCTTTATCCTGAGAATCCCCCACATTGGAAGCGACGTTTCCCTGTGTTTGGGGCTGTTTCTGGTGTTGTGGGGTGTTTGGGAGCAATGGAGGCAATAAAAGTTTTAGCAGGGTTTGGCGAAGTGTTGGCAGGTAAATTATTGCTCATGGATTATCGGAATAATACTTTTGATATTGTAGCTATTCATAAAAATCCAACTTGTCCTGTGTGCGGAAAACAGTAAACCAAATGTAAAAATCTCATGATTTCAAACATAGAATTACAACGCTATACCAGGCATATCATACTACCTGAACTTGGCGTTGAGGGTCAAATAAAACTCAAAAATGCTAAAGTAATGGTTGTTGGGGCAGGAGGCCTTGGATGTCCTGTTTTACAATATTTGGCGGCGGCAGGTGTGGGCAATATTGGTATTGTTGATTTTGATGTTGTAAGTATTAGTAATCTTCAGCGTCAAATTCTTTATTCTGAAACCCACATAGGTGAGAAGAAAGTGCTATGTGCCGCCGAAGCTATTGCTAAAATTAATCCATTTGTCAATGTACAAACATTCGATGTTAAATTAACCAACAAGAATGCTTTGGGTCTTTTGTCGGATTACGACATTGTAGTTGACGGTACAGATAATTTTACTACCAGATATATAATTAATGATGCTTGTTATTTGCTTAAAAAACCATTGGTTTTCGGAGCAATATTTAAATTTGAGGGACAAGTTACTGTGTTTAATTTAACTCCTGAAAGTCCAACATATCGTTCGGTATATCCTGATGCGCCTCAACCCGGAACAGTTCCGAATTGTACTGAAATAGGTGTTATTGGAATTTTACCTGGTATTATTGGATGTATTCAAGCCTCTGAAGTTATAAAAATCATTACCGGAATCGGACAACCATTAGATGGTAGAATATTTTATTATGATAGCCTTGATCAATCTGTTTTTATAATTGACATTAAGGGTGGAGCGGAGAATACTTCAAAGATTCAACTAAATGAGACTGAATTCGTTAAATTCGATTACAATTTTAATTGTGAAATCAATAGTGTTGGAGAAATTAAATCCATTACAGCAATAGACTTTAATTTGAATTATTCTGCTTACCGTATTATAGATATCAGGGAACTTTATGAACAGCCTAAGCTCCAAATGCCTTCTGTAGAACAAATGCCTTTGAGTACATTCAATTTTGGAAGTTTTAATCGAACAGATCAGCCGGTAATTGTTGTATGCCAAAAAGGTTTTCGAAGCAAGGATTTAATCATTGAACTACTAAAGTTAAATCCAACATTTGATTTATATAACCTTGAAGGTGGGATTGAATCTCTTTTTTGATTTTTTTTTGTCAGGTAGATATACCAGATCATTTTTCACAACCTCACTAAACCTTACAAGTTAATATGTTATTTGCTCATTATCTGAAAGTTGAATAATCATTGTGCTTTTAATATCTTTTTTAAAGAATAACTTTAATTATTACGCCACAAGTTCAAATGTTGAATTGTGGCATTTATTTTTCAAGACTATTCTTTTCTGTCTGTGTTTTTCTTTCATTAACAATAGGGTAAATAATGAATCTTTGCTTTCATTTTTATAAGAAAGTCTTACAATAAGAAACCATGGTATGATATGAGCTTGTTAATTGATGCTTCGGAAGTTCTCCATTTGGCAATTTCTGTTTTAGTACTTAAGAATGGCTCAATTGTAAAATCCGGAAAACCAAAAGCTATTTTTATTTAAGAATGTCCTAATTGTCAGAAATTTGTGAAAAATAATTCAAAGTCTTTTAGGGAGATTTGAATTATTTTCGTTTTATAGTAAAGATTAACAAAACTATTGCGTTATGAAAACAAAAACAAAGCTTTTCTTATTAGCAATCACATGTAGTGGTTCATTATTCAGTCAAACATTAATAATTGACGATGCATTAACAAATGGAGCAACGATAGGTGAAATATATGAGAATCGGGCTATTGCGACTTCTTCATTTACGACTGATGGCTATATGCCTGGTGTCAATATAGCTAACCAGAACCATATTTTGTATGATGTTCCGTATATGTTTAAAGAAGGATATATCGAATTTGAATTTAAAGGAATGGAAAAGCCAACAAATGTTAATAGTGATCCGGCGTTTTGTGGATTGTATGACGGAAAGGGAATAAAAGAACCGATACAATACACAAATGATTTTAAACAAAATTATTATCGATGGAACGTACACTTCAGAGGTGACAATTTTGTGTTCAAATGTAAAATCCAAACTACTGCCAACACCGAAGCAAAAGAGTTAAGAAGTAAAGCTGTTTTTATTGATTATTCTACAGAACCTGAATGCCTTACCGAACCTAACGGAAGTAGTATGACCTGGAATAAAAGCCAATGGTATAAAATGAAAGTAAATTGGAAAAATAAGACTTATACAGTATCGATTGATGGAGTTGCAAAATGGTCAACTACACTTGGCTGCGACTATATGCCTCGTGATATGAAAATATGGCTGGGATGTGCTCCTGGATATAATGGTAAATATACCGCTTCAGTTCCAGGTTTAGTATTTAAAAACTTTAAACTCTACACCTATGATACACCAAAATTCAATATAGGTAAAGGTTCGGTAAACTTTTCAACAGCTGGTTATGTCGACTTTGTAAACTCAACCACCAATCAAGATATATTTGTACAAAATCTTAGTGCCACAGCGATGACCCTGAACATAGCAAAAAACAATTCATATTTCGCTTCAAGCCAAACAAATGTTGACTTAGCAGCAGGAGAAAAAAAGACTATCACCTTAAAAATGACTGCTATTGTACTTGGTGCAGTTAGAACGGTATTTACCATCACTTCACCATCATTAGCAACCAGCTATACAGTAACTGCCCTTGGTACTTCGACTAATGAAGGCTCACCCGATGCCTCAGCTGTAGTAACTGAATACGAAGATTTATTTAATGATGGGGTAAAATCAAGTCTATTCATACCTGAAAACCCATTGTACCACTCATTTACAGAAAGCGAAGGCGCTATGAATATTGCAGTGACAAAAAATAATGCATCAAATAAATTTTCAGCTTTCATATTTAACCCTAAGTTAATCACTGATAGTTTCCTTATTGATATGTCATTGAACCCATATATTGCTATTAAAGCAAAATCTGATAAAGCTATCATGGTTCAGGTTGGTCCTGTAAATTACGAACAATCAGGAAATCCAAACTGCCTACCTATATCAGATTATGCAAATCCAGTAACAGACGAAATTATTGAATTACCTAATCTACCTGGTGACAATCAGTGGCATTGGCTATTTTTTAATTTTGCTGATCGTTTTCAATTTAATGGTGTTAAAGGGAATTTTATTAAAAATGTTTTCTTTAACTTTAATCCTGGTTCACTACTTAGTGCAAATGTGAGTTTCGATGAATTCCATGTGGGCGCTAAGGCGTTGATATACACTGGGTTAAAAGACAGCCCGATTGCTGGATCGAGCATACCAGATTTTTATCCAAATCCTGTCAGTACATCAATCTATTTAAGAAATCCATCTGACATTAAAAGCTTGATATTAAAGGATATAAATGGCCGTGAAATAGTGCGCCTTGTACCTTTAAATTCGGAAGTATCATTTGCTAGCCTGCCAAGCGGTGTATATTTCATCACGTTGAGACATCTGGATTCAACGAATAAAACATATAAATTGATTAAACAATAACGAATAACATAAGTTTAAAAAAATCATGACAAGTACGTTGCGAAATTTAGTTTATACTATTTAGCCTGAAAAATGCACGCATTTTTCACTTTCCGCTATCATAGGCGGAAAGCCGAAAAAGTTTACTTAAACTTTTTCGAGGGTTAACCCTCAATTCTGCTTAGGCAGAATCGGCCTTTGGTGCCTTATTCATAAAATTTATGAATAGGGCAGGTTAGAGTCCGGCAATCCCTATGGGATTGGATGTCAATTATTGGATAACTATAATATAAACTAATTTCAGGTATCCACTCACTGCAATTTATTTCTTACTATTAGTCTGGCTGCGCAATTACCACAAAGCTGGAAGATTACTGCTGTATCAAATGCATATATTGGTATTGGTGGTCAAAACAATATAGATAATCATGGATATAATTTGTAGAACAGTTATCAGTAAATTATTTGAATTAGAAAGCTGTTTTGTATGTTTTAAAACATATATTTTCCGATCTCTTTGTTTAAGCTAATTGAATCCTTATTTCGTCTACGTTAAGTAATGATCACAAAATTTCACGAAATTTAATGAGCATTACTTAATTATCTAAAAGAACTTCAACATGATACATCTTTCCTTTATGAAAGACCAACACGCGGCTTTTTTAGTTTTTTGCTATTTGGTTTAAAATGAAATGTTTTAATCAAAAATGATAACGACACGTGAACTAGTTTTACAAAAACATTCATTTGTCGAAGTCAATTGTTAACTAATTAAAAATAAATATTGTGAAAAAAATTTCTACATTTTTTGTTTTCATTATCCTATTAATAATAGGATGGGGTAATGTTTATGCACAAACATCCAGCGAGATAATATCTGCAACGGGTATAACCAGTGGTTTATGTGTGAGAGTTGGAACAACTGACGGATCATTGGAGATGAACCTTTCCAATGGAGGAAATATGTTGGTATATGGTATTGCACTGAACGAATCTAACATCCCGGCCATTAGGGAAAGTATTAATGCAGGTTCGTTGAATGGAATTGTAACTGTGGATTATTATGCTAATTTAACGAAACTGCCATTTGCCAATAATTTGATAAACTTATTGGTCATTGACCGAGATGCTCTTGGGGCAAATGCACCTTCCATTGAAGAAATTGAGCGTGTAGTAGCCCCTTTTGGTGCTTACTATGTAAAGCAAGGTGGCACTTGGACTGCTAAAAAAATTGACCTCAAAGCTAATATGGGGGAATGGAGTCATTTTTATGGTGATGAAACCAACGTGAATAGAGTTGACGACAATATTGTAGATGTGCCTACGTCGCTTCAGTGGATTGCCGATGTGGAAATAAGTACAGAATCTCGCTCTCAAGCTGGCTTTCGGTTTGATAATGGAATGATGTTTTATACTACAAAATTTAATAATAAAACCTCAAACAGCTCCAATGAGGTGTATATGATATGTAGAAATGCTGCTAACGGAACAATGATATGGCGAAAAAAACATCCAGAGTCAGACCCGTTTATAGAAAAGCAATTGCCTGTAGTTTTTTATAAAGGATTAATATATACATTCCTTAGCAAAACAGGTTATATGGTTGCTATCGACGCAAAAAATGGAAATATTGTAAAAACGTTTACCAATGGAGGTAAATCTAGTAAAACTGACTACCCTAATTTTGTGATTGCCAATGATAAGATATTCCTTACTGCTGAGAAATCATTATTTATTATGAGCATTGATGGCGCAAAATTATTTTCAAATACATTTACAAATTTTGCTGGCTTCCCTACTGTTGACAAGGTAAATAACAAAGTATATGTGGTTACTGCTGCTAGTAGTTATAAAACAGGTAGAGATATACTAATGGATCAAGTACAAACCATTGCTTGTTTTGATACCGAAACGTATGCCAAAGTTTGGGAAGAGGCTATCACTGTGAAAGAGGGAAATGCTGTGATATCACAGCTTTTTATAGCCGAGGGAAAATTATTTTACAATAAAGCACGGGGAATTAGTGCCGTAGGGAACTATTATTTGTGGGGAGCACGTAATTTGAATGATGGACAACTTATTTGGCAGCAAGAACTTACATCTGCAGGAGGTATTGGTCAAAAGCTTGATGCCACTGTTTTAAATGGAAAGTTTTATGCAATGTCTGGTGGGTTTGCCGAGTTTGATGCTAACAATGGAGACCTAATACGTACTTTCGATGGCGGTAATTTAAGATGTACACAAAGTTCAGCCACGTCAAAAAAACTTTTAGTAGGATTTCAGTTATTTGTTGACCCTTCTACTTCAAAGGTAACAAGGCGTGATATAACGCGTAGTGAGTGTGGAACATCGCAATACCCATCATATGGGCTTATCTATTATACAGGAAACCGATGTCAGTGTGGTCATGGGATCAGAGGAGCCAATGCTTTAAGTTCAGAGCCTTTGTGGCCTGATATTGCTTTAAATAAGCGATTGACAACTAAAATAACATTGACTGATACCGTTACCCCTAAGGTATGGCCACGAGTTAATGAATGGCCAATGTTTATGGCTAACGCCAATAGAACATCAGCCAATAACAGTCAAATACCTACGTCAACAGTACCTGTTTTGGGCTGGTCTAAAGCCGCTGCGATGCCCGTTTGGGCAAAAACTCAAAGTATTTATCAAGATTGGTTAGGTAGCGACAAACACATAGGTCCTCTTACAGCACCTGTTGTGTCAGATAGTGTATTGGTTGTGTCTGCTCACGAAGAGAATAAAATAATAGCTTACGATGCAATTACCGGAAATGAGTTGTGGTATTATATCGTGGGAGGTCGTTTGGTAAGTCCACCGTCATTGTACAATGGTATGTGTATTTTTGGTGCAGGTGATGGATATGTTTATTGTTTGAAATTAAAAACCGGAGAATTGGTTTGGAAATTTATGGCAGCTGCTAACGAGAAAAAAATTGTAGCCCATGGCCATGTTGAAACTGCATGGAGTTTATTAGGATCCCTTTTAATAAAAGACAATAAGGTAATTGTAAATGCCGGTTATACTCCGGATTCTGATGGAGGTATTTACATGTGGGCGTTAAACCCGTATACTGGCGAGGTGGAGTGGAACAATATTATCAATCGGCCTCGGAGATGGTATGATTATACTGAAAAAAAATCAGACGAACCCCATTATACGGCTAGTTCTGTTACTTCATTGTATCAAAGCAAATTAGCTAGCTGCTTATTGTATGCCGACGATGATAAATTCAGTTTCAATGGTAGTCGAAACTTTAATTTTTCCGATGGGCAATTTACCTCCGAAGGAATGTCCACTAATATTAATTCAACTGAAAGGAATCCTGTAAAGCGAAATTCATTGATTAGTTTTGATGGTCCAGGTACAGCTCATAACTTAATTCATGCAACGGTCAAAGGTTTTCCATCAAAAATAAATGTTAGTCGTTTAGCTTATATTGAAGATAGTTTGATAACCAGTACCGATGGGGGTGGGGATTTGACCAATGAGGAAAAAATAAAGCTTAACTGGGAGTATAATTATTCAGTTTTGAAAAATGCGAATAGTTTAATTTTTGCCGGCAACAATCTTGTTGTAGCGGTTGAAGACAAAAAACCAAATGTATTCACCTCCGCCGGAGGCAAAGTGTATATATTTGATAGCTATAGAGGAACACTCTTGTCAACCATTACATTAGCATCAGCTGTTGTTACTAATGGGTTAGCTGCTGCTTATGACAAACTGTATTTTAGTTGTGAAGATGGCAAAGTATATTGTTATGGAAGTGGTTCTAACGAAGAGCCTTTTGCTCGTGCCGGTAATGACCAGGTGAAATCAGATGTTGGGCTTGATGGCAAAGAACCATTTTATGTTGATGGTAGTGCATCGTACGCACCATATGATACTATCGCAAGTTATCAATGGTATAAAGGGGCTACATTATTAGCTGATGGAGTAAAGCAAACATTGGAGTTAAGCCCTGGCAAACATGATGTAATTTTAAAGATAACATCTTCAAAAGGATTAATCAGCTCCGATACATTAACACTTACCTTGAATGCAAGTTACTCTCCAGGTACATACCGTTACCTAAGATTAAATTTTGCTGAAACAGGAACATCATGGAATTCTGATACAAAAGTTAATGAACTTAGTTTTTACAGTGGTGGCTATAATTACCCACAATGTTTAAAACCTGAGTTTTCAACCACTCCTTTAAAATACGATGACTGGGGTGAAATTAATAGAAGTCCGCTTGGTTTAATCGCATTTCTCAAAGGAGGTGGAACAACTTATGCAATGTATGACGGGTCTAAATCAACTAATGCCTGGGTAAGACATAATGATATTGTACTTGATATGTCTAACGCATATAGAATATACCCTGATAGTATATTAATTGACATTAAAGCCAATGGTGATAACGGAGTTGGAGGCGACAGTATTTATTTGTATGGGTCCAATGATCAGGAGAATACTATCTCTAAATTGGCATGGACTAAGTTAGCCGCTTACCCTAATAAAATTGGGAATTATAATGTGGTAACAGGCGAGCATTGGTTAGTGAATGTAAATGCTCCCAACCCATCAAATGCACCTAGCCCATTAAGCGCTGTTTTGCAAAACGATTCGGTGGTAATACAATGGACTGATGCCAATAATAATGAGGCAGGTTATAGCTTAGAGCGTAAAACAGCTTCGGGTTATTGGGAGCAATTAGCCGTGTTACCTTCCAATAGCAATAGCTTTATTGATAAAAATATTGCTTCAGGTATCACCTATACATATAAGGTTTGTGCCTTTGCTGGCACAAATGTAAGTCCATACTCTAACAGTGTAACTGTTACAATAGGATTGTTTGTGGCCACACCAACAAATCTTGTATCTCCAAGTAATTCGCCAATATCAATTGAGTGGACAGATAACGCAACCAACGAAGCCGGATATTATATAGAAAGAAAAACCAACTCCGGAAACTTTAATAACATTGCAACAGTTGGAGCTAACGTAACACAGTATGTTGATAATGCAACCATGCTTGACAGTGTTTACACATATAGAGTTTCTGCATTTTTAGGCTCAGTAATATCTGCATACTCTAATAATATTGTTGTAAATGCTCCTATTAAATTACCTGTAGCCCCTACTGAATTAACAGCTGTTGCCATAGGCGGATTACTTGAAATTAAATTAACATGGGCTGACAATGCTGACAATGAAAGCGGTTATGATATTTATTTTAAAGAAGAATCTGAAGCTGACTATGTTAAAACGTCAACCTATCCAGCTAATTACACTTCGGTAACATTAAGCAATTCTGGCAAACATCGATTTAATGAAAACACTACCTATAATTTTTACGTAGTAGCATCTAATGCTTCAGGTGAATCACCTAAATCGAATGAAATTACCGTAAAAACAGATGTTGTGAATAATGTCAAAGATGTGTTAATAAAAGGGAACTATTCAATATATCCTATTCCTGCAAACGAAAAGATTACTGTTGAATTGCCTCAGCTTGATGAGACATTAGAGTTTAAATTAGTGAACGTACAAGGAGTAGTAGTATATACATTCAAATCATCTTCTACGTTCAATATTAATGTATCTAAGTATCCTGCAGGACAATATATTTTAAATGCTTACAGCCCATCATTAAAATTGAGTTCATCGGCTATTGTTGTAATATATTAATTTATTTACAACAAAAAGTATTGAGTTGCGTACACAAAATGAAGCAATTTGATAAATTCAAATTGCTTCATTTTGATTATCATTATTGTGTTGAAAGAATGTCAGAGTTAGCATATAAACTCCAAACGTATTAACTATTTTTTATAATTTTAAATTTAATAATAATTTGTATGAAAGTAAAAAAAATATTTTTAATGTTGGCTTTAGCTGTAAGCTCAAGCCTTGCAATGGTTGCCAATCCGATTGCTGAATTTTATAAGGGTGATAATTATCCTGGGTGGACGGATGATATAAATTGGGATAACCAAATCAACATGCAAACGTATGATTTTGCTGGGGCAGGTTGTGCTAATTGTATTAGTGATTTTACAAAATTTGAATACGCTCGTGATGTATTATATAATCAAGGGGGCGGAGTCCTTTATTATCCTGCTGGCGATTATTATTTTGACGACATTGCTGCTTGGGGTAATAGCCCTGGAGGAAAAGGTTTAATGTTGAAAAAAGGAGTTGTTATCCTTGGTGAAACACCAACAGCCTCCACTAAGGCTGTACCTTGGGCAGAATTTGATGGTGTAACGCAAAGTGAATATCAAAACCATGGATTATCTGATTTGAAAACCAAATTTCATTTTCCATACAAAGAAATAGAGCAGTCGAAAGTTGTTGAGTCGAAAGATCCTTCAGGCAAAGGTTTAGTACCTTATGTGTGGAATTTTATTGGTATTATGAAAGGAGCTAACGAAGCAGGCTTGGCCGATGTGTCTAATGTTGGTATTGCGTGGGTTAATTTGGATGCTGCTTATGTGTTCTTTGGTTTTGATGCTCACTGGGCTTCTACATGGGGGACTTCAGTAAATTCATGGTTAGTTAAGGCTACCAAACAAGCTGGCATCAACGGTTGGAACGATAGGGTACCAGACGGAACAAATACTTTTGATATTTGGTGCGGTGTTACTTGTCCTGCCGACCAAAAAGGAGTAGGGAAAATTTATACCGGTGAAAAACGTTTTGTATTTGGTTGCAAATTGGACAATGCATGTGTAACCAACTATATGTTTGACGGTACGTGGTATAAAAACTCTAGTAACGTCTATCAGTATGGTATGGGTGATAACTTCCTTAGTGGGGGAAGTTTCAGATATGCATCTAAAATAGCCATATACGGTTCTGATGTTTTCATTGCCAACAATGTTGTTTCTGAACCGACAAAGAATTTTATCTTTAAAAGTATAATGATTGACCGGGAAACAAATAAAATTACTTCAACAGAGAAGAATTTAATTTTCAACTATGCTTATGGTCACTGTGTAGATGTAAACAAACAGTTGATAAGCCAAGTGGATAACCGTAGTGATTTCCCTGATGGAGTTCAATTCTCAAAAAACATTGTAATTAAGGACAACTGGTTACATAATGCTGCCGGTAAAATATTTGACGTAGCAGGCTCATATACTGTTATACAACACAATGTTGGCTGGAAGTATAAGTGCGACAATTCAAATTGGAATAGTGTATACAATTTCAGCAATTCCTTTATAATTCCGTTCCAATATGGAGCTACAATCTCAAAACCAACAGATGACTTTATGAATCGTTTTACCGACCTTTGTGCCTTTAATACTTGGGTTGATAACAACTGGTACACCGGTACAGGCTCGCAAGCTAATGATGGCGAAGGAATTCTTATACAAAAAACACCTGGTGAGTGTGCTGCGTTCTCTTTAGCTATTACCAATAATATCTGTGGAAAAACAGGCCAGGGTAAATATATGGGGGTATGGGATACCAAGGCATTTGGTTATTTTGCAGGACACAACTTGACATCATCAGTACAAGAAGGTTGGGTTGGAGCTTCTAGCGGTAGTGTGGCATGTTCAGCCTTTGATAATTTTTTAAATAATAATATGGGAACTCAATCACCTGTCAGAAATAGTGGTATTGATGATTTTGCCTTGTACTCTCCTGTTGAGGAGTTGATTGATGCTCCTACTAACGTAAACGCTGAATGGGATCCTACCGTTAATGCATATACTGTTTCCTGGGTAGATGCTTCATCAGGTGAGTTGGCATATGTTGTGGAGCGTAAAGAAAAGACAGGTACCGAATGGTTAAAAATAGCTTATCGTCCACGTCAAGAAGGAATAACTTCCGGGTCATATGGATTGGGTACTGCAAATGGTAAAACATTTACTGCGGTTGGTGAGTTTAATCCTGCAAATTGGATGGATTATCTGGCGTCATCTACAAAGGAATATGACTATAGAGTTGGAACTGTATATACTTTACTTGCAGATAGAAATACTGAGCTGATAAAGTATTCTGATGGAACAACTGATGTAATCAGCGTAACAAAGGATTTAAGTATATCTATTTTTCCTAATCCTGTAACTAGCTTTTTAAACATTAACTCAACTGCAAACGAAACATTTAATTATGAGGTTATTACCGTAAATGGCGTAGTTGTTAAATCGGGTAATGCTTCAACTAGTGTTAAGTTAAGCATCTCTGATCTTGCCAATGGATTGTATATGGTGAAAGTAATTAATGGTAGTAATATAACTACTGAAAAAGTAATCAAAAAATAATCAACCCATTACATATTGTAACTTTACAAGAGGTTAACTAATTACACAATTAGTTAACCTCTTTTTTTTGTTTAGTGTTATATACTTAAAATGATAGTCAGGATTAGCTGGTGATTGGAAGATTGGGTGGGTGTGTGTTTTTCTGTATTTATGCTCAGTTGCGAGTTGATTTTTAATTTAAAATACTGTTTTTATATATTTTGTAACAATTTTTTATGTGTGTTTTAAAACATTAAATATTTGATTTTAGGGTTAAGGGTAATCTAACTATTTTCCGTCGTGTTAAAAATGGTATTACTTTATTAATTATCTGTAAAGAAAATGGGGTTGTAGAGACCCATAGAATATTAATACAGTAAAGCTAACCGAGACCATATATAACAAAAGGTGATTCTTTTTGAGTTGCACCCAAAAAGTTGGACGCTTTCTTTGAAGAGCCCGAGAAATCGTAGAGAAATAAAATCGCCGCTGAAAAAGAACGGGAAAAGTTACGATGCAACAACAATAATTAAAAATAATTTAATAATGATTAAAACTAACATTGCACGAAAAGTAATATCGCTGATGGCAAATAGCAAGAGCCGTATTACGGGAATGACAACTGTTAATCTCAGTTTGTTAGCAATTATCATGTTATTGCTCCAATCTACCCTTGCCCATAGCCAAACGGCCCAAACAATTATTAACGCTACGGGTATCAAACAAGGTGTTTGTGTGCATTTAGGTACAGGCGATGGTTCCCTTACCACTGAACTAACCAATAGTGGTAAAATGTATGTGGCCGGAATAGCCGTTACTGAAACAGAATTACAGGCAACACGCTCCAAAATTCTTCAAAAAGGATTAATGGGACTTGTAAGTGTTGAAAAGCCAAAGACCATAAACGTACTTCCTTTTGCTTCGGGTGCAATTAACCTGTTTGTTTCCGATTTAGACAACATTAATAGTGCCGACAAACCAAGTGATGACGAGATAAAAAGAGTACTCTCTCCTTACGGTGTGGCTTATATTAAACAAGCTGGCACATGGAAAGTTGTTAAAGCCATAGTTCCTGCTAATTTTGATGGTTGGGAGCGTCGTTTTTGCGGCAATAATGGAAATCCTGTTTCTAATGATGGCGCAGTTGCTCCACCTATGAATAGATTTCGATTTATTAGTGGCTTGCGCTACGGTATGGACTTTACTATGGGAATAATGGCATCTGAAGGTGTTATTGTTGATTGGAGTCAAACAGGAGCTGCTTTTGATAAGAAATCACATGTGTATACTGCAAGAGATGCTATGAACGGTATGCCATTGTGGAGATTATTTACATACGCTGTAGATCACAGAACGAATCACATTATTGCTGATGGAAAGGTGTTTTTAGTACCTGAAGAGGGTGGTGTGCTTACTTCTTACGATTTACATACCGGCGATAAAATAATGGAATATCCCGAAGGTGGTGCATTTTCTGTAGATTCTTTAAATAGTTGGAAGAAATTTTGCGACGAGCATTTAATCGCGGATGATGGCATTTTATATATCGCAAATGCTAAACAACTAAGTGCTGTGGAAATATCTACAGGAAATCTTAAATGGAGATTTACTTCAGACAAATATGTTATATTTCCAGTATTAGATAAAAAAGACAAGCGAATCTTTTTTGCTCAAAGCTTACAAAACCAAACTAGAAATAGATGGGACGGCACATCGAACGAGAAAGCAGTTGCGCTTAATGCAACAAACGGAGATAAACTTTGGGAAAACACGGAATTTGTTGGTGCAGGTGGTGTCGGTTCCGATACAATCTATCCAAATATTACTCAGATAATTTACGATAACGAAAGACTATATCTTTTTGGCGCTACTGGTGTTTTAGCAGCTAATAACGACCCATTTCTTTGCTCAATTGATGTTGCCAAAAACCAACTTCTATGGAAAACGCATTATCAGATGGAACCGGAGAAAAAAAGAACCTTAAAAACTTCTAGTTACTGGGGAACAGACATCTTTCCTCTTGTAGCTGGTGGTGAAAAAACATCTTATGGCCATATGTTAATGGTTGTTGATAACCAAGTTATAGTTACTAACTCTGATGCTTTTGAACGTATTGACAGAGAAACAGGTGCAACTATTTCATGGAACGATATGGGTAAATACAATAATTGTACACGTGCCAGTGGTACAAAAAACTATATTGTTACTGGCTGTGTAATGTTGGCAGATTGGAAAGTGCCCACTGAAAATTATGTAAAAGTATCAAGAAATTTTATTACTCGTAGTGCTTGTGGTGGCGCTAGCACTCCTGCTTATGGTGGGCTTTATTTTGCCACAGGATGGTGTTCATGTTATAATTCCGTACGTGGTGTGATATCGTTAACATCCCCTTTGCTCGAGCCTTATAAGACGCCTATTAATGATGCTAATCGATTAATTACACACAACGAATTAGCAACAAATATGGCTGCTGCTGCAGCACCTTATACGAAAAGCAATAGTGAAATTGTACGTGTTTGGACGGATAACTTCAAATACGAAGCATTAGCAATGACGAGCACGAATACCGTAACAGTAGGTAGCTTATCGATACAGGGTTATATTCACGAAAACATGATTGTTGCAAAGGAAAGTGGAACCGTAAAATGGACTTTTCTTGCTGGTGGCCGAATTAATGGTTCAGTGGTAGAGTTTAACGGTGCAGTTTATTTTGGTTCTGCTGATGGATATGTTTACTGTCTGAATCCTTCTGATGGAAAAATGAAATGGAAATTTCTTGCTGCCCCAGAAGAAAGTAAAATTGGTGTACACGGACAACTAGAATCGAGATGGCCAGTAGTTGGCGTTAGTGTAAGTGGTGGAAAAATTACTTGTGCCGCCGGAAGACATTCTGAAGCAGATGGTGGTATTTATGCTTGGAGGCTTGATGCTGCAACAGGTGTGCCAGATTCAAAAGTAAACATATATAATGCACCATTAGAAATGGGTAGAGCAGATAATGCCGGCTTCTCTCACCTGCGTTTTGGTTTACTTTGTGAAAACATCATAGGAAATCAAATCTTATCGAACAAATGGAATAGAGATGAATTTAGAAAGAGACAAAATGGTTACATACCTGAAGCATCAACATACACAATAGATTTTGATACATGGAATGGTAAAGTCATTAATCCTACTACCGACAAAGTTAGTATAGCTGTTACAGGAATAACATTAGATAAATCGGCTATAAACATGGCTAGTGGTAGTGAAACTATTACAGCAACTATTATTCCTGCAAATGCTGATAACAAATCTGTAGAGTGGAGTTCTAGTGATCCGACTATAGCTTCTGTTGTTAATGGTGTTGTCTCTGCTGTTGGGAAAGGTACAGCAACCATTACAGTAAAAACATCTGATGGAGATTTTACAGCTAAGTGTGTAGCTACAATTACTGAAGAGCAAGTGAATCCGATTTCAGGATTCAGCGTAAATAGCACTAAAACTTATGAGTGGTTTACTTTAAACGAAGATGAGAAAATGTATACCGACAGATTATATAAATTTACAGGTGTACCTTCCTTGTTACTAGGAAAAGAGGCTTTACGAACTCCAAACGACGATAAGATAACTTCACCGACAACAAGTCTGATTTCATTTACTGTAGAGCAGGATATGACAGTGTTTGTTGTTTACACAACAGAACGTACAGAATTGGCTACGACTTGGCTTACAAATGAAAATGGCTGGATTGATTATACAGAAACCATTTCTACAAATTTAAACGGAGCTGAAGCTACTAGGTATATAAGAAGTAAATTTTTTAGTAAAGGTGAAAACATTACTCTAAATGGAAACGGAGGGGAAAGTAGCATGTATAATGTTATACTTGTACCAAACAAAGTTTCTACTGGTATTGAAGAATATGTGGATCCAAAAAATCGTACTTGGTTTGAGAAAACTAACGACGAACTGGAGAATGGATCTAAAATTAAAGTAAGAGTATTACAGAGTGGATCGTGCAGCCTTGAATTTGCTGGAGAGGTTAGTAACATTGAAATATTTGATGTTATGGGACGAAAAGTGTTTACAGCAGGTAATGCAATCTCAAGTACGGATATACCGTCAAATATTAAGAATGGATATTACATTGTTCGGGCGATATATAAGAAAACAGGAGAAATAGTATCGGAAACGTTCTTAATGCCGTAAGTTATATTACTTGCATTAATTGTATTTGGTTTATTAAATGTGCGTGCACAGACTCCAGCCAATCATTAGTGGAACTAAATAATCACTGTATATGGTGAAAGTAATTAATGGTAGTAATATAACTACTGAAAAAATAATCAAAAAATAATCAACCCATTACGTATTGTAACTTTACAAGAGGTTAACTAATTACACGATTAGTTAACCTCTTTTTTTGTTTAGTGTTATATACTTAAAATGATAGTCAGGATTAGCAGGTGATTGGTAGATTGGGTGGGTGTGAGTTTTTCTGTATTTACGCTCAGTTACAAGTTGGTTTTTATATTAATTTAACTTAAAATACTGTTTGTATATATTTTGCAACATTTTTTAATATATGTTTTAAAATATTAAATATTTGATTTTAGGGTTAAGGGTAATCTAACTATTTTTCGTCGTGTTAAAAATGGTATTACTTTATTAATTATTGAAATAAAGTACTGCTGAAAAATTAATCATTAAATAAATATATTGCTATGAAAAAAATTATTTCTATTCTTCAAAAAAACAGCTTTAATTTAAGCTTGCTCTGTTTCTTTTTAGTGTCTTTTTATTCCTATGGTGCATACAGCATTGGAGCATCCTCGTTCCTTGGAGGGTCCGGCACTACGGACAGGGTATATGGCAGTGCAATTTTAAGTGATGGCACCATTGTATTGGCAGCCTGCATTACCGACGCCCAACCGGGTAATTTAACGCCCGTATTATTGAATGGTGCAACAGCAAGCTCCTCGGGGGCTATTATTCGCTTATCGTCCGATGGCAGAACGGTACTTTCGGTAACACGTGTGGCCGATCAGGTTACCGATTTATCCATTGACAGTCAAGATCGTCTTTACATTGCTGCCATGGGTGGTGGGGCTTTGATATTAAACAATACAGCATCCACACTCTTATGGTCCAACACATTTAGTAAGAGCGTTCAACGAATAGATGCATCGCCTTCTGGAAGATTTGCTGTATTACTTAGCAATACAACATTCCTAAACAAAGCAGTAACTTCAGGTGAAGTGTATAATTACAATAATACCTGGAACTTAGCAGGTAACTGGTCAACCGGAATGCAATATTCGCTTGACGTATGTATTGACGAAACCTCACAAACAGTTATAAGTCTTGGGTTCAAAAACATAACAGCAGCTGACCAAAGTGGCTACAATCCGGTGGATGTTTCAATTTACAAAGGGTGGTCCTATACCGGGTCACAGAAATACAAGGCGTATGACTGGAATGGCACTCGTGACGACCCCAAATGGATTAATCTACCCGAAAATAATATGGCCGACTCACGTGGAGCACGATGTGAAATAGGAGATGATGGAAAACTATACATGGCATTTGCCGTAGATGGGGGAAATCATATTTTCCGATACAGCCCTTTCAATATCAGCACCCCTTCAAGTATTGTAGGAGGCGATAAATATCATGCTTTCTATAACACCAAAACAGAGAAAAAAACTTTCTTTGGAAGGTATAATCCTAACGACGGAACTTATATTAAAGGACAACTATTCTGTGCCCGATTATCATCAGGGGCTGGTAGTACTGCACACCCTGAATTTGGTGATATACATGCAGATGCAGATGGTCGAGTTTATGTTATAGGTTCCTCTGCCTCAGGCCTTCCTATAACAATGGAACCCATATCAGGTGGATACACGGGAGGTGCGTTTGTTTTAGTAATGGATCCTGATTTTACAACCAGAGAATTATGTACCAGAACGGCAATAGGTGGCGAAGGACATACTATTGCGGTAAGAAATGGCAAAGTGGTTATAGGAGGCTATATTCCGGAAAGCCAAACTTTATACACTACCTCAGCTATAGATGCCACGGCCAATGGTAACGATGGGTTTTTCTCTGTTTTTAGCGATGGTTTTACTGTTGCTGTTACAGCTACTCCTGTAACCGGAAATGTACCTTTAACAGTAAACTTCGCTGCTACCATATCTGGTGCAACATCTCCATCATACAGTTGGAACTTTGGGGATGGTTCGGCACTTGCTACACTTGCAGCACCCTCGCATACCTATACTACTGCAGGAACATACACGGCTACATTAACTGTCACCGATGGAACACTTACTAGAACTGCCAGTTCAGGTACCATCACCGTAGGCCAATCACAGCTTATTTCCAACGTAACCAATGGCCCCAAATATGTTAGGGCTACGGGTTTAAAAGCCAACGACACTTATTATACAGACAGAACTTATACCATAAGCACGTTGCCAAGTGCCTTGGTTGGTGCTGAATTTATTAAAGCAGCCAATAACGACAAGAGCTTGACAACTACCAATGTATTCAGTGCCACCTTCGGT
>JAGXIO010000185.1 GCA_024635555.1 Saccharicrinis sp. | reverse complement strand
CCACATTTAGCCCGTTTGGTTTGATACAAATAAATGTGGCTAAAGCCAACAGATGCAGATCAGTACCGTTGGCTGAAGCCAACGGCAATAACAGGATTGGCTGAAGATAATGGTGATAATAGATATACCTTCCAAAACCAAAGTATTACGAGCTGGGTACAGATAGTATCTTTCCTCTAATATTCTATCTAATATTAAAGGAAAGATACCGTTAGTTTTTCGTTATTACACAATTTGTTTCGGCTTATGGCGTATCTGCAATTCGTTGAAACAAAATGTATGTGTTTATCTATTGACCTCTGAAGAATTATTTCATTGTCCGCTCCTTAATAAAAACTTTACGTACGATATATACAAGAGACCGTACCGCCGCAAGCAACAGGTATATCATAATGCCCAGTAACACTGTCGTTGGCAGATAGGTCCATAATTCGACCCAACTAGTTTGATACGTAATAATTGAATAAATATTTATACCAAACGCCAATAGTACACAAATCAACAGAATAATAAACTCTCTTTTTATTCTTTTCCCTTTAATAGTTATGTCGTTCATTTTTACAATTTAGTATTTATAGTGCACCCCTAAGTTTAAAAACTACATCCTATACTCTTCCGGTATTTCAACCGTTCTGTTTTCTCGCATAGCTTGCTCGCCCATTACGGTAGCCATAGACGAATTATACGCTTCTTTTAAATATTTATCGTCTGTTTTATTTTCGCGTATAAAATGGGCAAAGGCTTGCAACTGATAATCGGTACCGTCGGATGCTCCTTTTTGCTTTTCATAATACTTCTCAGCTGCTTTACCATTGGCTGTTTTAGGTACCCAACTGGCTCCTCCAATGGGGATTATCTCAAACATATCTTTTTCGATATCGTTTATCAATTGTAATATGCCCGGCGCAGGTGGTGGATTTTCCGAATAAAAATTACCTGTTTCCATCTCCAGAGTGCCTTTATGCCCCATAACCTGCACTTCTAATCCATAGTGTTTGTTGCTTATCATCGAATCGTACACAAAATGCCTACCGTTGGGATATTTGTACACCAAATTCACATTATCATACACTTCGCGCCCGTCATTCCAATAGTTTATGCTACCAAAGCCGGATACCGCAATAGGTGCCTCTCCGTACACCCAATTGGCTACCTGTATATGGTGCGATGCCAATTCCGTCATCAGACCAAGGGAATACTTGCGGTACAAGCGCCAATTAATTTTTCGCTCTAACTCGGGAGATGGGACAGGTCTGCGCCAGTCGTTGTTACGATGCCAGAAAGCACGTATTTGATTGATAGAACCCAATCGATTAGATGCCAACATCTCCATAGCCTTATGGTACATGGGGTCGAACATTCGCTGATGGCCTATCTGCAATATCTTACCACTCAATTTTGAGGTTTCTACCATTGCCATACAATCCTCAACGGTCATGGCCATTGCTTTTTCACAAAAAACATGCAGTCCCGCATTTAAACAATCAATGGTAATATGTGCGTGCTCGTGAAGTGGAGTTGCAATTACAACCGCATCCAAATCTTTATTCTCCAGCAATTTGCGATAATCGTAATAAGCTTTGGCCTTGTTATTGGTGAGCTTTATAGCTCTTTGATAATGGGGCTCGTAATTATCACACACGGCAGCAATTTCGATACCTTCTATTTGTTGCATATTGAGCAACAAAGCTCTTCCGCGACTACCAACCCCAATAAAACCAACTCTGACTAAATTGGATGGCGACTTTAAATCATTTGCCATCGAAAACGACGACATCCATGGAAGTGTGCTAGCCAGCCCTAAGGCACTAACATTTCCAATAAATTTTCTGCGATTGATTATATGGTTCATATTAGATGATAGATATTAGACATTAGACAAAAGATAATAGAATTTAGATTGTAGATTTTAGAGGACAGTAGATACATCTATTTTAGCAACATGAATGGGAGTTGTAAGGTTTATAAAAAGACCAAAAATCACTTCAAGCTTAAAAAAAACTCGTCTAACCACAAGTAGGGCAACCCAAAATTTAGGTTTCGGTTACCCGCCTGCGTCGGGCAGGAAACCGATGTGGCTACAAAATACTTCACGGCATAAATGCCGTGCATAGTTATAAAAATATAATTTGCACAAATATTCATAACTAGACCCGGGATTCATCCCGGGAGACTTTACAGCATGTACATAGGGCTTTAGCCCAAATTAACGTAATATTGTAATAAAATTAGGCGCTCATTGAAGAAAAGTAACAATTGTAATAAATATGCAATTATCTACCTCCAAAGAATTAATAGTTATATCAACCTAAAAATACATACTCCATTTGTTTAAAATTATTGGCGATTGCGGCTGCACCATCTTCTCCCACCACAAAAAGAGCGGTAGAAAGCACCTCGGCTTCAAGCGGTGAGGCAGAGCGAACAGAAACCAATTTATTTTTTTTCACCAATAAGTTGGTTTCCGGATCGATGATATGATTGATCTCGGTAAGGGATCCATCGTCGTTACGATGCAGGTTTCCCGAAGTTGACAAAGCCTCATCTCTTAATTGAAATTGATGTAAAAAATTGTGTGGATCGTTCGCATTGGGTATGCCTACTTTCCAGCAGTCACCTTTGGGATGTTTACCTAATGCCAAAACCGAACTCTCCCCAAAGCTAAGCAAAGCATTTTGGATACCAACTTGTACCAATATATTCTTGGACGATTCCATAGCTAGCCCCTTCCCTATTCCACCCAAGTCAATTTTAAGCCCCGGCCACCTAAAATAGATAGTCTGGTCATTTTGGTTTAACACAATGCCTAACGCACTATCTTTAGATCTTACGGCAGCATTTGCCTCAATACCATGCTTTAATGCGGCTTTGCAAATGTCAAATACTCCGTTGGTCAATCTATGATAATTTAAGGCTATGGATATCGCTCGGTAGGTTTGCTCATCTATTCTTAACGGCTTTATTTCGGCCTCGCGATTAATACGCGACACCATGCTTTGTGGATCATAATAACTCAATTTAGCTTCCAAGCCCAGTGCTTTCTGCTGTATTTGATTATAAACACTTTCGCACAGCGCTGTTTCTTCATTTGGTATCACTACATCGAAACGGGTGCCCATGGCAAAAAATGTGTTGTGGAAAATGTTCATTGATTTCACTGCTTATTTTTTGATTTGAAAATCTATAAGCTTTAATCGAGAAATGAATTAAGGAACGGTTTGTATAATCGGCTCCTCCGCTAGAGGCATTTCCAAACCGTTCCTTAATCTCTTATTAAAGCTTTGGTTCCCAACCTTTTTCGTACTCACGACTCCACAACTTCATTGCCTCACGGTTGTACATGCGACCGTTTACGGGATCAATCTCGAATCCTGTACCAATACGATAGGCTACGTTTCCGTAGTGCACCATGGCCTGACTTATAGCTCCTTCGAGGATGGGAGAAGTAAGTTTATCCTTTCCACGAGCAGTATTAAAAAAGTTAACTACATGCTTTGTGGTCATATCACCACCACCGCCCAGTGCGGTACCACCTTCTACGCTTCCTGATTTCACTTCTTCTATTAGTTTTCCACCACGATCGTATAATATATATTTTTCCCTATCCACAAATACCGTTCCCTCGCTACCGTAAATGATGGTTCCACGTCCGGCACCATAGGTGCTGTAACCGTTGCGGCTTTTACCATCCCATGTAATTATCTTTCCTTTTTCAAACTCGAAAGTAGCTTCCATGGTATCGTACATTTCCCAACCATCATTTTTAAAATGACGTTTATCGGCTTCCACAAATATGCGCTCCGGATATTTAACGTCTAATGCCCAACGTGCAATGTCGAGTTCGTGGGTTGCATTGTTGCCAAGCTCCGCGGTTCCGAAGTCCCAGCCATACCAGTGCCAGTTGTAATCCCAGGTATCGTGCATGTATTGTTTACGTGGCGAGGGTCCTTGGAACAAATCCCAATCCAATCCCTGTGGAACATCTGCCGGTTTTGGATTTACCACTTCGCCACGTGCGTTGGTATAAAAGGCAACAGCCTTATATGCTTCACCGATTACACCCTTGTGAATTTTATCAATTATTTGAATACTATGATTTGATGAGCGCTGCTGATTACCCATTTGTACCACATGTCCATATTTTTGTTGGGCGGCCACCAAAAGCTCACTCTCCTGCATATTATGACTACATGGTTTCTCCAGGTACACGTGTTTACCGGCCTGCATGGCCATAATGGCACCTGGGGCATGCCAATGGTCGGGTGTAGCAATAAATACAGCGTCCAAGTTTTTATCCGCAAACAACTTTCGTACGTCTTTTTCGAGCTTGGATTTGTAGCCCATTTTCTCCTGGCATTTTTTATCGGCACTTGCCAATTGATGATCCATTACATCGCAGAGATACATCAAATTAGCATTGTTGTTTTTATTGGCTATTGCATCCAGAAACGCACCGTAGCGCCTACCCAGACCAACAACGGCCACATTCATGCGGTCGTTAGCACCAATAATACTTCCATAGCTTTTGGCCGACATGCCCATACCGGCAATGGTTAATCCGGCGGTGGCCAGAGATGTCCTCTTTACAAAATCTCTTCGTGATGTTTTATTTTGCATGATACTAGAATTTTAGATAATAGATAATTAGATTTTAGACAAAGAGATAATAGATTACCCCTTGTGCTCTGTTGTTAAAAGACAATCGACTAAATTAAGGGAGTAAATGTTTGGTTGACCGTTTCATCGCCAACCAAACACGATATGCCTAAAGCTCCTTAATTTTTATATTTCTGAACGAAACCGTGTTACCATGGTCTTGCAAAAGGATATGTCCTGTCTCAAACTCGCCAAAATTTTCCCATACTTTATACTTGCTTTCGGAAACTAGTTTTCTGTATTCATCGCTTCCACGATCAAACTCTAACATTTTACGGCCGTTTAACCAATGCTCAACATGGTTGTCTTTTGAAATAATCATGGCGTTATTCCACTCACCAATGGGTTTTGGAAATTTATTTTCTGCCTTTATTAAATCATACACCGAACCCAGGGTACGACTACCATCGTGACTTCCTAATTTGGCGTCGGGGTGCAATTCATCATCCAATATTTGATATTCCAAACCTATGGACGAGCCTTCACCTTTATTCATTTGTGTATCTACATAATATTTGATGCCAGAATTTGCCCCCGGAGTTATTTTAAAATCCACACGCAGCATAAAGTTTTTATATTTATCAACCGTAACGATGTCACCAGCATCAGCAGCCTCTCCACCACCCGACTCATGAATAGTGAGAACACCATCTTCGATAGACCAACCACCCTTTGGGAAATCATTTAATTTAGCACCTCTCCAACCATCGGAAGTTTTACCATCGAACAATAGTTTCCATCCTTGGGCTTTTTCGGTATGAGTAAGTTCATTATACTTACTAATAGCAGGCAATGAGGTTGTTTTTGCATATTTACGAGGGTTCTCGGTAATAATACGAATGTTCTTCCAATGAAGTTCAACTCCGTCCAGCTTTTCGTTATTACCAATGCCATGAACCTGAAGACCAATAAAACCAGAGTCCGTCATATCATCCACCAAATGCGCTACCGGAATGTCATTCACAAACGTTTTAATGGTATCAGCAATAGCCTCAATTCGTATCTTATTCCATTCCAAGTGCTTATACGCATTTTGGGCTTCTATATTGTTATCCACAGGATATAACCAACCGCGGCGGGCTTCGTCATAAATTCCACCTGTCCATTTTCTATCTGTAGGATCCAACTCACATTGGTAACCATGCACTCTTCCGTCATTGTATTCAGGAAAACTATGGCTCCTGAACTGTATGCCGGAGTTTAAATCGCCATCGGCTTTAAAGTCCACTTCAAGTATAAAATCAGCATAATCCTCATCCGTGCATAAAAAAGTATTCGGCGTGTTCAGGGTAGCTTTGCCTACTATTTCGCCATTTTGAACCTGATATTCGGCATCCCCATTTTTTTTGTGCCATCCATCTAACGTTTTACCATCGAAAAGACTCACCCATGGTTCTTGATTTTGCTCCTGGCAACTACTTATTCCAACAATTGAGAGGGCGGCCAGTATTACAAGCGTTAATTTACATTTCATGTTTTTTTTGTTTTTAGATTATACAAAATGAACTTTGTCCAAAGCTACATAGCCCAGCTATATTATAGCGACGTTTTTAATTCAAAAACCGATGTTTATATCTCATGAGCTAAATATAAGGGCAATTTGAACTAATAATAACTAAATTTGGGGGTCTATGCTTCAAATAAAAAATATGCGAAATACAATTATACTACTTATTTTGATAATCACTTTTGGGAGAACTATTGCGCAACAGCCCTATTTTGACCATTTCACCATTGAATCGGGCATAGCAAATAACCAAATATTTAATATTATTCAAGACGACTTGGGTTATATGTGGTTTGGCACACTCAATGGCTTAAATAGGTACAATGGAATTGAGTTTGATACGTATATGCCATCAGGCAAAACAAAAGGTTATTTAAAAGGGAACATCATTCTTGACCTAAACAAAGGACGCGACGGAAATATATGGGTAGTGACACAAAATGGTGGACTCAACTTTTACAATGCCAAATACGAAATATTTTACCAGTTTGCAGATTCCCTTTTTCCTTTTCCCCAAAACATCATCCGTAATATCATTGAAGATAGTGAGGGTAATATTCGGTTTATTGCACAAAATAATTTATACAAATTAAACCTATCCGAAGGAACGGTTAGTGCCCTCACAACACAGCAAAACATTAGTCAACAATTTATCTTTAGCAACGATATCCATTGCTTAATCAATTCAGGACGCATTGAGCTTTACGATATCTATCAGCAAAAAACGATAGATCCTGGGGCTTCCCTATCGAGCATTAGCAGCGTAAAACACATCACACGAGATCCACTTTTTGATTTGCAAATACTCACTTCCGACGGTGTATTTCAATACAGCCAGGAATCAATGCAATTAAATCAGGTGATTAATTTTAAAGATTTGCCCGGTTATTTTCCCAATAAAAATAATTTACAAAAACTGGTATCCGACGGAAATAACTTTTGGATTAGATACGGAAGTGAGTTTTATAGACTTTATAAAGATACTAAAGCGGTCCATATTGAATTTATCGACAACAATCCCTTTAACAAAAATGCCTTTCATGGTATTACTGTAAACGATATATATGTAGATAACGAAAAAAATACCTGGATTGGCACCAATAAAAATGGCGTTAATATTTATAATCAACGCAAAAACCAATTTAACCATTACTACCCCTATGGATATCCTTCGGAAAACAACACGTTAAACCCAGTGAGGGCAATCTGCGAAACAAAAGACGGTAAAATATGGGTAGGTTTCGAAAATTCTGGTTTAGGCTACTATGCAACTGGCGACAAAAAATTCCATTCTTTAGATATTAAGAATATAAATATTGGTTCGCCCCGTGTAATTTTTGAAGATAGCAGACATAACTTATGGATAGGAAGTCGAGCTGGGGTATACCTGTTAACCCATGGTGGGAGCAAACTCCAAAATTTAAACGATTACATAAATATACCTTGGAATACCTCCGTGTACACGATACAAGAAGATGAAAATGGAAAAATATGGATTGGAGGCCAAAAATTAGGTGTTTTAGACTTGGAAAACGGCAGCATAAAAACAATAGAAACCCCTGAGTTACAATCTTCCATTCGACAATTGCAGTTCGATGGCGACTACATTTGGATTGCCACCGACGGCAACGGTGTATTACAATACAAGCGTTCTACGATGCAGTTAATCAGGCATTTTACGCTTGACGATGCCGACCATACTATTTCTGACAACAAGGTTTATACCCTTTGCGTACAACAAAACAATGTTTGGGCAGGCACCAACTCCGGCTTGACGCAGATAAACAAAAGCACAGGAGCAACACATAATTACTTTACCCAAGATGGATTATCAAGCAACGTTATATATGGTATTTTTGCCGATTATAAGCAGAATTTGTGGATTAGCACCGCAAAAGGATTAAACTTATTCGACATCATCAGGCAAACCTTTATACAATACCTTAACAATCGATTTTTTTTGGACGATGCTTATAGTAACATCGGAACCAACAAATTTTATTTTGGGGGCTTTAACGGCTTCATATCCTTTAAGCCTGAACAGGTAACACCGGCCACCACAGGCCAAAAACCCCAGTTAAAAGAAATGTTTCTTTTAGGTCAAAAAGTACAGATTGGCGGGAACTCTGTGCTAGAACGAGCATTATCACATACCAAAAAGATTGTATTAAAACACACCCAAAACAGCTTTACCTTTACCATCAACTCTTTTCCCATCAGCTCATCAGGTTTAAGCTCATATAAATATAAACTAGAGGGATACGATAAAAACTGGGCCACCATAAACCTGGGTAATCGCATAGGATTTTCGCAAGTGCCGCCGGGTGATTATACACTCCGGGTTTTAACGTCGAATGCCGATGGCTATTGGAGCTCTAACGAACTTAAACTACAAATCAACATCATCCCCCCTTTTTGGAAAACCACATGGTTCACAGCCGTATTTATTGCTTGTTTGGGCTTATTGCTTTTTGCACTTATCAAGGCACGCGAAAGAAACATTAAGCAGCGCAACATCATACTTGAAAGGGAGGTAGAACTTAAAACGCACACACTACGTCAACAAAACCGCGAAATATCCACCCAGAAGGATGAAATCCAAAAAATGTCGGAACAAGTGCACCTCGTCGACATGGCCAAGCTCAAGTTTTTTACCGATGTGTCACACGAATTTAAAACACCACTTACTCTTATCATCGGGCATCTTGAAATGGTAATGCAAACCAATAACAGCAAATTATCGGAATCATTTATAACCATTAAGCGAAATGCGCTAAAACTACTGGATTTGGTAAACGACATCATAGATTTTAGAAAAGCCTCACAAGGCGAGTTAAGTCTTTCGGTAACCCATGTAAATCTTGTGAAAATTCTATTGGATATCGTACACGATTTTAAGTCGGCGGCCAAAATAAAAAAAATACAACTTAGTTACGAACCTATACAAGATGACCTTTGGTTATGGGTAGATAAAAACAAATTTGAAAAAATTATTAGTAATCTTATTTCGAATGCCATTAAATACACTATTGAAGATGGTTCGGTGCAAATATTTTTAGCGGAATCCAACGACAAAGTAACTATCGACATCAAGGACAGCGGCATAGGCATTGATGCCTACGACAAAGATAAAATCTTCGACCGCTTTTATCGTTCCTCAAGCCACCACGAAGTTGGACACGGGATTGGGTTGGCACTGGCCAAATCATTAACCGAGCTTCACCGGGGCAGCATTAGCGTAGACAGCACCCCGGGTCAGGGTAGTTGCTTTACTGTTGAATTATTAAAGGGAACACATCATTTACCACAAAACTGTTTTGTTACCCCTCCCCTTTTGAAAAAGACAAACCGGGTTGCAATGGATTTTTCACTTACTCCTAAAACCGAGCCTTTAAACCTGATTAAAACTGGAGCTCCATCCTTACTTATTGTTGAGGACAATTTAGATTTGATGGATTTTATGTGCACATTATTGCGCACATCCTATTCCATAACAACTGCCTCAAATGGTTTGGAAGCCTTGAAAAAGCTGGAAGAAAACCATCCCGACCTGGTGATTTCAGATATTATGATGCCTGAGATGGATGGTATAAGCTTGTGCAAAAAGGTAAAGAGCGATATTCGGTTTTCGCATATCCCCTTTATATTGCTAACCGCCAAAAGCGATATTGAAACCCATATCGAAGGTTTTGAACTCGGCATCGACGATTATATAGAAAAACCTTTTAATCCCCCACTACTATTGGCTCGGATTGCCTCGCTATTGCGAAACCGTGAACTGCTAAAAAAAGAGTTTCAAAAAGGTACGCTCACCCTCAATGATGACACCTTAATGCTGAGTGCCGACAAAGTCTTTATTGAAAAACTGGTAACATTTATGAACAGTAGCTACCATAACCCAGAGCTTTCAGTAGATGATTTTGGAAAGAAAATAGGCATGAGTCGTGCCACCTTCTTCCGTAAATTCAAGGGACTTACGGGTCAGGCACCCAGTGACTTTATAAAAAACTACCGCATTCAAAAAGCAGGTGCATTTATAAGGGCAGGCAACCATCCGGTTTCCGATATTTGCACTATGGTAGGTTATCGCAGCCCATCACAATTCCGCTTAGCTTTTAAAGAAGAGTTTAACATGAGCCCCTCAGAGTATCTAAAAATGTATGCAAATTCAAGATAAAATGTTTACATTTGAGATTATTGCGAATGGTTCAGTCTGATTTTCAATACCTGCAAGTCCTTGTGAAATTTTTAACCTGCCCTATTCATAAATTTTATGAATAAGGCACCAAAGGCCGATTCTGCCTAAGCAGAATCGAGGGTTAACCCTCGAAAAAGTTTACTTAAACTTTTTCGGCTTTCCGCCTATGATAGCGGAAAGTGAAAAGTGCATGCATTTTTCAGGTTAAAAGCT